>CABIKM010000001.1 GCA_902196205.1 Candidatus Methylomirabilis lanthanidiphila
CTCCACTATATCGCATAACCAATATACAAGACGCTATAGACGCGATCGACGCACATGAGCTTTACTGCCGCAGCGAAAGTGTTCATCCTCTTCGGCGATCCTGTGGCACATAGCCTGTCGCCGGTGATGCAGAACGCCGCGCTTCAGGCGGCTGGAATCGACGGCCTCTATATTCCTTGGCGGGTACAATCTACCGACTTACCTACCGCGTTCGAGTCTATTCGGAGGATGGAAAATTTCGGAGGCGCGAATGTCACAATCCCCCACAAAGAGCAGGCCTTCACGCTGGTCGACACCCTCACGCCAGAGGCCGCTGCAGTGGGCGCCATCAATACGGTCGTATCCAAGGATGGACGTCTACTCGGCGCTAATACTGACGGACCAGGATTTATCCGATCCCTCCATGAGGGGGCGGATTTTCTCCCGCGCGGCAAGCCTGTCGTAATCCTCGGGGCCGGCGGGGCAGCGCGAGCGGTAGCCGTCAGTCTTGCTGGAGCCGGCGCCGCGCCGATCGTCATCATCAACCGGACTGCAGAGCGCGCGCAATCGCTGACTGAATTCATACACGGAACAATCGGGGCTACGGCTCTCGGACTGGGACTTGACGATCCCCGGACGCCGACCAGCGTGAGAGACTGTGCCTTAGTGGTTAATACCACATCAGTCGGACTTCACCCTACCGATCCCTCACCGATCGACCCGCACCTCCTTCAACCCGGCGTAGTGGTCTACGATCTGATCTACCGGCCACGGGAGACCGCGTTGTTGCGAGAGGCAAAGCGGCGGGGATGCCGGGTTGTCGGCGGGCTGGGCATGTTGCTTTATCAGGGCGCCCTGGCCTTCGAACTGTGGACCGGGATCGAGCCTTCTGAGGCAGCGATGCGGCAGGCCCTCGTAACCGCGGTTGCTTGAGTTCTCCGAGGTATGGTATGCTAATGCGATAGTACGCCTGACTGTGTTGGCCGTAATACGCCAGTCCTAGATACGCTTGGAAAGGACCGCGTCATGTCATCCGGACGATTGGGCGAGATGCTGGTACGGGCCAACCTCATCACGCCCGAGCAGTTGGATGACGCCCTTGCACTGCAAAAGACCACCGATGGACGGATCGGATCGATCCTTGTCAAGCTCGGGTACGTCAGTGAGGAGGCGATCGCGTCCTTTCTGGGACGCCAATATGGGGTGCCGTCCGTTGATCTCAGCAAGACGACCGTTAATCCTGCCATCCTGGCGCTGATTCCTGCCGAAGTCGCTCGGAAGCATCTGCTCATCCCTCTGAGTCAGTCCGGAAGCATCCTCACAGTGGCGATGGCTGACCCATCCGATATCGTTGCCATCGATGAAGTCAGATTCATTACCGGCCACAACATCCAACCGATGGTCGCTCCGGACGCATCGATCCGGAATGCGCTCAACAGGTACTACGATACTGCCGGCTTCGCCAGAAGCCTGGTAAGAGACTTGGAGGAAAAAGAGCTGGGGGTCGCTGGGCCGGAACGGAGGGGAGTCGATCTGGCCGAGTTGTATCGAGCTACCGAAGAGGCCCCGGTGGTGAAACTGGTCAACCTCGTCCTGACCGACGCGATCAACAAGGGCGCCTCCGATATCCACCTGGAGCCCTACGAGAAGACATTTCGCATCCGCTTCAGACTCGATGGCGTGCTCTATGAGGTGATGTCCCCGCCTCTCACGCTGCACGCCGCCGTGACCTCTCGCATCAAGATCATGGCGCGATTGGACATCGCCGAACGGCGCATGCCTCAGGACGGGCGAATTAAAGTGAAGATGCGGGACCGAGAGCTGGACCTTCGAGTGTCCACGGTTCCGACGCTGTTCGGCGAAAAGGTGGTCATGCGGCTCCTGGACCGCGCGAACCTCGAACTGGACATGAGTAAGCTTGGCTTTGAGCCTGAGGCGCTCTCCATGTTCGGAAAGGCCATCCTCGCCCCACACGGTATGATCCTGGCAACCGGTCCGACCGGGAGCGGGAAGACGACCACCTTGTATTCGGCGCTCAACCGGCTGAACCGTATCGGCACCAACATCATGACGGCGGAAGACCCGATCGAATACAACCTGACCGGAATCAATCAGACCCAGGTCAAGCCGGAAATCGGCCTGACCTTTGCCGCCCTGCTCAGGTCGTTCCTCCGGCAGGACCCGGACATCATTATGGTGGGAGAAATCCGCGATTTTGAGACGGCCGAGATCGCAATCAAGGCTGCGCTGACCGGTCACCTCGTACTGAGCACGGTCCATACGAATGATGCGATCAGTACGGTAGGGCGACTGATCAGCATGGGCGTGCCGGCGTATCTGGTAAGCGCCTCGCTCAACCTGCTGCTCGCGCAGCGTTTGGTCCGACGACTCTGCGCAGAATGTCGGATGGAGGCCCTAGTTCCGATCTCGACGCTGGAAGAGATCGGTTTCAGCCCGCAGGAGGCGCAGAGTGTCACCTGCTACAAAGGGAAAGGGTGTATCACCTGTCGCGATACCGGCTATCGGGGTAGAATCGGCCTATATGAAGTGGTCCTGCTCAATGAGCAGATGCGAGAGGCAATCCTGAATGGCGTTTCCATGAATGAGCTTCGCACGCTTCAATATACATACAATATGAGAAGTCTTGCGGAAAGCGGCCTACAGAAGATTCGCCAAGGCGTCACGACCGTCGAAGAGGTTATTCGAGTCACCAGCCTCTTTTAAAAGCAGCAATTAGCTATCAGCTATCGGCTTCTCGGCTGGCTGCTGACGGCTGACCGCTGATAGCTGAGTACGTGTGGCATTGATCTTGCTAGACTACGTCTCGATTGGAGGTGGGCATGGACCTGCATGAAATGTTGACGGAGGTCGTTGAGCGCGGCGCCTCGGATCTGCATCTGACCGCCGGCATCCCACCGATGTTACGGCTGCACGGTCGCATCACACCTCTCGGGGATGTGTCGCTGGTCCAGACGGAAACGAAACGCCTGGCCTATAGCATCCTGACCGAGGCCCAGAAGCGACAGTTTGAAGAAGAGCAGGAGCTTGATTTATCATTTGGAATAAAGGACTTAAGCAGGTTCAGGGCCAACATCTTTGTGCAGCGGGGAGCCGTTGGGATAGCGATCCGCCCCATCCCGTACGGCATTCGCCCCTTCGACGAGTTGGGTCTTCCCAAGGTCGTGGCCGATCTCTGCGAGAAGCCAAGAGGGCTCATCCTCGTCACCGGACCGACCGGCTCCGGGAAATCGACTACGCTGGCTACCATGATTGACAAGATCAACTCCGAGCACCATGAACATATTGTGACCATCGAAGACCCTATCGAATTCCTGCACCTGCACAAGAGTTGCATTGTCAACCAGCGCGAGGTTCACTCGGACACTCGATCGTTTGCAGAGGCGTTGAGAAGGGTCCTGAGGCAGGATCCTGACAAGGTCCTCATCGGGGAGATGCGAGACCAGGAGACGATCGCCGCGGCCCTGACAATCGCGGAGACCGGGCACCTGACGTTTGCGACACTGCACACCAACTCGGCGGTAGAGACTATTCACCGCATCATCGACGTCTTTCCCGCGCATCAGCAGCCGCAGATCCGTGCCCAACTCTCCTTCGTCCTGGAGGGGGTGCTCTGCCAGGCGCTTATCCCCAAAAGCAATGGCCAAGGGCGCGTGCTGTCACTGGAGATCATGATTCCGAATCCCGCGATCCGCAATCTGATTCGAGAAGACAAGATCCACCAGATCTATTCCACGATGCAAACCGGCCAGGGCAAGTTCGGGATGCAGACAATGAATCAATCGCTCCTCGGCCATTATTTGAGGCGGAGCGTCACGCTGGAAGAGGCGATGTTCAGGAGCCCACTGCCGGACGAACTGGCCCAAATGATCCAACGGGCACAAAAGACTAGGGTATAGAGCACAGTTCAAGGTTCAATGTTCAAGGTTCAAAGTTGAGAACCATCGCGTATTGAACGTTGCACATTGAACGTTGCACGTTGAACCTTGAACGTTGAACCTTGAACGTTGAACCTTAAAACGAGGTTGCTCATGCCGAGCTTCGCCTATCGCGGACGAAGCCAGACAGGCCAAGTGGTGGCCGGACGGATGGAGGCTACTACGACAGAGGCTGTTGTAGCAGCGCTCCGTCAACAACGGATCTTTCCGATTTCCGTTAAGCCGCAACTCAAGTTGATCGAGCTGAAGATCCCAGGATTGGGCAAGACGGTAAAGGATAAGGATCTCGCCGTATTCACCCGTCAGCTTGCCACGATGATCGATGCCGGACTCCCCCTGGTGCAGTGTCTGGAGACCCTGGCATCCCAACAGCCGAATAAAGCGTTCAAGAAAACCCTCACTGAAATCAGAGAGGATGTGGAGGCAGGGTTGACCTTTGCGGCGGCGCTCAAACGCGATCCGTCCGTATTTACTCCGCTGTACATCAACATGGTTGAGGCAGGTGAGGCGGGGGGCCTGCTCGATACGATCTTGAACCGTCTTGCGGTCTACATCGAGAAGGCGATGACCCTTCGACGGAAGGTCAAGGGCGCGATGATTTATCCCAGCACCATCGTGGTTGTAGCGATCACTGTTGTGACCTTTCTACTGGCTTTCGCGATTCCAACCTTCGCGAAGTTTTTTGAGGGGGCGAGGGTTGAGCTGCCCTTGCCGACTCAGATTGTCATGGCGCTTAGTCGCTTCGTCCAGGCGTATCTCCTGGCCGGCCTTGGCCTTTTCATTGCAGGGATCGTTGGCATCAGGTTTACGTATAGGACGGCAAAAGGAAGGCGGACCATTGACGCCTTATTGCTGCGGGTTCCCGTGTTCGGAGTGCTATTCCGAAAGGTAGCGATTGCAAGGTTCACGCGAACCTTGGGAACATTGATCGCCAGCGGCGTCCCTATCCTTGACGGCCTGAATATCACAGCGACAACTGCCGGGAACAAGATTGTAGAAGAGGCGATTATGAAAACTCGCAGCAGCATTGCTGAAGGGAAGACTATCGCCGCACCGCTCCAGGCATCCGGGGTCTTCCCGCCCATGGTCGTACAGATGATCAGTGTTGGCGAACAGTCCGGGTCGCTTGACTCGATGCTCGAAAAGATTGCCGACTTCTACGATGCCGAGGTCGATCAAGCGGTCGCCAATCTGACCGTCCTGATTGAGCCGATCCTCATGGTATTCCTGGGAATCGTCGTGGGCGGCATCATCATCGCAATGTATCTCCCCATCTTCAAATTGGTGACGGTAATAGGGAGCTGAAGAGCAGCTTCTAGCTGACAGCTAACCGCTGAAGACTATGACGGACACAAACGAGCTTTCGACTGAAGATGCTGCGCTAAGCCGACAGATCAAGTGGCTGATCGGCCTCCGGCTCCTCGTTGCATTTCTGTTTTTGGGGTCGGCCGGCATTCTCGCCCTTCGCGAGCATCCCCCCTTGACACTCACCCCCCTCTTCGTCCTCACCGCTTGCGCCTGTCTTCTCTCTATTCTCTATCTTCTTGCCCTAAGCCGTACCGAGCAACTGGCGCAGCTTTGCGGCCTGCAGATCTGGATCGACGTCGTCCTGGTCACTGCCTTGGTGCACTATACCGGCGGGCTCAAGAGCCTTTTTGCATTTGTCTATGTCTTCCCCGTCCTGGCCGCAGCGATCCTCCTGTCCCGGCGATCGAGCCTGTTGCTCGCCGGCGGAAGCACGATACTCTATGGAACGCTGATTGACCTCCAGATCTACGGACTCACGCAGCGCGCGCAGGGCCTCTTCATGGAAAGCGCCACGTATGATCCCGTATACGCACTTCTTCAACTCTTCGTCAACAGCGCAACCTTCTTCCTTGTGGCGCTGTTAGGCAGTCGGCTTGCCGAGCGGCTCAAGGAGACCGGCCGCGAATTAGAAGCGCAACGGATCGATCTCCGCAATCTCCGAACCCTTCACGAAGACATTATCGAAAATATCCCAAGTGGGGTCGTGACACTGGATCTTGATGGGAAGATCGTATCGTTTAATCGAGGCGCTCAGAAGATTATCGGCGCGACGGCCGAACAGATACGGGATAAGAGCTGGCGAGAGACACCTTTCAAAGCCATCGAGGGGCTCGAGACGTTCTTTTCCGTCCCCACGTCCACCCTGAGCGAATACTCGCAAGAACTTGCGATCCGCAACCACGTCGGCCAATCTATTCCAATCGGGATCAACCTCACCCCCCTGAAGTCGTCCGACGGCAGACTCGTGGGCCTGGTGGGTATCTTTCAGGACCTGACGGAACGGAAAAAGTCGGAGGCCAGGCTTCGTCAAGCCGATCGGCTTGCAACAGCAGGACAAATGGCGGCCGGACTGGCGCATGAGGTGAGAAATCCTTTGGCCGCGATCAGCGGTTGCATCGAGCTGATAAAGGAACAGGGAACGCCCAGACCTCAACTGTTTGAAATCGTGCTGCGCGAGGCAGAGCGACTGAAGTTGGTAACCGGGCAGTTCTTAGATTTCGCCAAGCCGACCCCGGCCTTGCAGAAACAGTGCAATCTCGGAACGCTGGTCACGGAGGCGGTCTCACTTTTGGAAAAGAGTTGTGACAGCACTCATCCGATCATCTTTTCCATTGAGCGGGAGGCCGAGGAGATGATGGCCGTCGGCGACCCGGATCAGTTGCGACAGGCGCTCTGGAACCTCGGGCTGAACGCAATCCAAGCCATGCAGATAGGCGGACAACTCAGTTTTGCCATCCGCCGCTATAGGTTGAAAAACACCGGCGATTGGGTGGCGATAGAACTGACCGATACGGGACCGGGGATCTCGCCGGAGGAAGTCGAACGAATTTTTGACCCGTTCTACACTACGAGGCCGGGCGGCACGGGCCTGGGACTGACCATCACACAGAAGATCGTGGATAATCTCGGCGGTCGGATCGAGGTGATCAGTCAGAAAGGCGGCGGGTCCACCTTTCGAGTCTTACTCAAACCGGCTCCATGCGAGGAGCATGCTGTGCAGGGCGTAGGGGTGCTCTAGTGGAAACCATATTGGTCGTCGATGACGAGCAGGGGCTGCGCGAGTTTCTCACCGCGCTTCTGGAACATGCGGGCTATCTCGTGCGTACGGCCTCTGACGGCGAGCAGGCGCTTGAACATGTTGCGCATCAGGTGCCGGATCTGGTGATCTCTGATATTCGAATGCCAAAGATGGATGGGATCGGTCTTCTGACCGGCATACGAAAGACGTATCCGCATGTACCCGTGATCATGATGACGGCATACGCCTCCATGGATTCGACGATTCAGGCCATGCGATTAGGCGCAGATGATTATATTACCAAGCCGTTCCGGATCGATGAAATCCGACTGGTTGTGGAAAAGGCCTTGGCGAAGGCCAGAACTAGATCGCTCGGTCAGACCGCTCAGCCTGTGGCGATGGAGGAGGTTCAGGCCGCGGGGCTCATTGGCCGCAGCCCGAAGATGGTCGAACTGTATAAGCTGATCACTCGGGTTGCCGAACTGGACAGTACGGTCCTTATCACCGGGGAGAGCGGGACGGGTAAAGAATTGGTGGCCCGCACCCTCCATTGCGCAAGCCCGCGAGCCGCCCGCCCGTTTCTCGCCATCAACTGCGGGGCCATCCCCGAGCAACTCCTCGAAAGCGAGCTATTCGGCCATGTAAAAGGTTCATTTACCGGCGCGGTCTCCCACAAGACCGGGCTGTTCGAGGTAGCCAATCTTGGAACAGTTCTGCTGGACGAAATCGCCGAGATGAGTCCGGTTCTTCAGGTCAAGCTCCTTCGGTTCCTGCAAGGGCGAACCTTCCGGCGGGTGGGGGGAACGGAGGATCTGGAGGTCGATATCCGTCTCATCGCCGCGACGAACAAAGACCTGGTAAAGGCCATGGCCGACGGGACGTTTCGCGAAGACCTGTTCTATCGACTGAATGTGATCCCGATCCATCTTCCGCCGCTTCGCGAACGAACGGAGGATGTCCCGTTGCTGGCTAACAGGCTGCTGGCCCAGTGCACACTGCGCCAGCAGAGGGATCCGACGTCAATCTCCCCGGAGGCCATGGAAATCCTCGTGCGGTATCACTGGCCCGGCAATGTGCGGGAGTTGGAAAATGTGATCGAACGGGCCCTCGCCCTCGAGACAAGCGATCAGTTGACCCCGGCCAGTATCTGTGTACAGGTGCGGACAGAGGGCGAGGGTGAAGGACCGCAGAGGCTATCAACCTTCGCCCTTCCGTCGGAGGGGATCGATCTGGAACAGACCGTCTCGGAACTCGAAAAAGAACTGATGCTTCAGGCGCTCGAACGTTCCGGATGGGTCCAGAGCAAGGCTGCAGAACTCCTCAATCTCACCTTTCGCGCCTTTCGCTATAAGGTCAAGAAGTACGGCATATCCAAGGCTCACTGATCCCTCCAAAACTGTCAGTCAATCGACACTTTATGTCACTTCCCCTTGACTTTTAGACACTCCGCGAGGCGCTGCCACACCCCAGCGTGCGCAAATGTCATCTTCCGATACTGTCATAATTTACTTGCAGCCGTGCCCAAGGAATTACGCCTGACAGCACCGTCATTGCGAGCGACCAACGGGAGCGCGGCAATCTACCCGTTTTGCTCTGCGGATCATCACAAACGGTGAGATTGCTTCGCCTTTGGCTCGCAATGATGCGCGAAAAGGGTGTTCGATCAGTGGCACTCCCTCGAGTGGGTTTGCATTAGGGCACTGCCCCTCTTCCCCATCTCCTTCAATCAGCCTGTTTTCCTTGGCATTGTGATCAATAAGTGTATCGACGCACAGATGGCACGATTCCTGCGTTATAACACAACGAAATAATTTTAGTTGTTGTATCGGTTAACCTTAGACGCTAAAGGAGAGAAGCAATGGATAGGCTGAGAAAGACGCTGATCGGACGGAAAGGTGGGTTCACATTGATTGAGTTGATGATCGTCGTCGCGATCATCGGGATCTTGGCAGCCATCGCCATGCCGCTCTATGCCGGTGTGCAGAGGAAGGCTCGGATCGCGAAGGCCCAGGCAGACATCCGGACTATCGCCTTAACTCTTACCGCCTATTCTGCTCACTGTGGCGGGCTCCCATCTGCAGCTGGCACCGCTGCCACCTGCGCCATCCTGACGGCCGACCAAGCCGCTGCGACGTTACCTACAGGCGCAGGCAGCCACGCCCTGGCGCTGACCCAGACTATCAACAACGTGGCGGCCGGTCCCTTCCTGGCTTCGATGCCGGTACGCCCCGAAGGATGGACTGCTGGTTACGTGTACTCAGTCACCTCCGGGGTCCCTGATATCGCAGCCACGGGAGATGGTGTCACCTGCACGCTACTGACGGGAGCGTGTACAGCTCCGGCGTCGTAGCTCGAAGAGAAGAGAGAAGGAGACTGCGATGTTGGAGCGGGTCTTGTCGAACAGTCGGGGTCTTACGATCGCGGAGTTGCTCGTAACGATCGGCATCATAGGAATCGTCAGCGTAACGGCCTTCCCGGTCTTCGTCAACTTCCTCCAGGCGACACAGACGCGGGGAGCAGCCCGGGAGTTGGTAGATCTATTGAATCAGGCACGGCAACTGGCCATTGCCACCAACAGTAGATACCAGGTTGAAATCGACACCGCCAACAATCGGCTCCGTTTTGTCAGAACCAATAATGGTCAGCCCTGGATCGAACCCGGTACGGATGGTCAGGGCTATAGAAGGCTTGAGAACCAAGCCAGGCTCTCAAACACCAACCGTCCCGCCTTTGCCTTTAACCCTCTCGGCACTACCCCCGATACTGGGACGATCACGGTCCAGGACTCAAGCGGCCATTCCAGTCTCGGCGTGGTGGTCAGCACCACAGGACGGATACGAATATGTCCGCCAAACTGTCCCTGAGCAATCGATACCGCGGCTTCACGCTGGTCGAGGTGCTGGTGGCCATGGCCATCCTGACGATTGCCATCCTCGGCGTTGGCGCCGCCATCGGCATACAGAGCGGCGGGACAGCCCATAGGGTGTCATTCGGTCTTGGGGCGGTCAGTCGCGCCGGCTTCTTATCGACCGCCGCATTTCTTGCCCAGGAGCGGCTGGAGCAGATCAAACGGCTGAACTACACGCTGTCGAACGATCCGTTCGGAGCCGCTCAATCTCCGACAGATTTTCCCGATGAAGAGTTTGGGACGATGGCGGGTTATCCGAACTTCAGCCGACAGGTACGGTTCTGGTCGAATACCCCGGATCCCAATATCAAGCTGATCACCGTCACCGTATTCTTCAATACGCCCGGCGACAATGACGTCCACCAGGAACACGTAGTGGTCAGTACGCTGATGGCGGCCAGACCGTGAGCATAGGTACAAATCATGCTGAAGCGTACCGGCCGATCGGGTTTCTCCCTAGTGGAACTCCTCATCACTGTGGCCCTTGTCGGCCTTATGGTATCCGCCGTGGCCGGCGTGTACCAGATCTCTCAGGAGAGCTATACCAGGGCCAGCTCCCTGGAGGCCGCCCAGCTTGGGGCGAGGGCCGGCGTGGATCGAATGGCGAACGAACTCAGGCTGATCGGTTCATATTGGGTCGGGGCTTCCTGCGTCGAGACCAACTGCAATGCGATCACGGCTGCCTCCTCTTACAGCATAACTTTTAGAGCAAACGTAGACGACTTTTCCATAATCGGTGGCGCTGAAGCGAGGGTCAGAGACGGCTCCACAGCAACCGGGGCCACGGTGCCTTTAAACATAGCGGCAACGGCGATCAATAATGCCTTCAAATGTTACTCGAAGTCGACCCTGAACGATTATATCTATATTGCCAATGGAGGTACGCGGGAGGTCAGGAGGATAGCGACGATCACTAATAATCCCACTTGCAACAACTCAAGCGACAGAACCATTACCCTTGCGTCAGATCTGGGCTCACCCTATCCCGCAGGCAGTCTTGTCCGGGATGTCAAGACCATTACCTACGTTCTGAATGGAACTACACTTACCAGGTCTCAGAACGGAAGCGGCGCCGATCCTTTCATCAATAATGTGTCGGGCCTGACCTTCACCTATTTCAGTTTCGACGGGGCAACGACGACGACGGATCCGGCCCTTATCAGGGAGATTCATATCGATCTGACAGTTCTGGGCCCAGACGGCAGTCCCCGCCGTATGATCACTCGGGTCAAACCAAGGAACCTGCCATGAAGTGGAAGATTATGATAACGAGGCGGCATCCGATACGAGATGATCGGGGGCTTATCCTTCCGCTCACACTTCTGATCATGGTCATCCTAAGCGCGCTGGCGTTCGCTATTCTGTCGATTGGAGGGTCCGAGACCCAGATCGCTTCCAACCATCTCGGCTCCATACAGGCCGACTTTTTGGCTGAGGCCGGACTGGAACATGCCTTTAACACACTACGGACCACGCCAGCCCTCATGCCAAATGCTAATGCCCATATCGCCGACAATATATCGTTGGGTCAGGCGGGCAGCGTCATAGGAACCTACGACGTGTGGTCCCAGGCGGCTGGAGCCGACACCGTCAGAGTAGTGTCAACGGGCACCACCGCCATTAGAGGATCCCAAAAGATCCGGAGGGCGATCATGAGCACCTTTTTTCACTCCGATCACGCCCTCCTAACCAACGGTCCGCTCGCTATTTCCGGCAACACAGGCGTATTGCAAACCGGCGGGCAATGCGGGAACGTTCATACCAATGACGATCTTGAGCTGAATGGCAGTGCTATTGACATCGTTGGAGCCGCCACCGCCAGCGGCGCCTATCCCCAGAACAGTAACGCCGACGTTGGTCCGGGCAGCGGGCACGTTCTATTCACAAAGAAGATTCCGGTCATCAATCCAACCGATTTTCTGAATATCGCCATCGCGACCCTGCCGGCAAATCAGGTCTTTCAGATGATGGAGAACGGTGACGTGCTGAACGGCAGCAGCACCCCGCTCCAGCACCTGAACTCCGGAGACAGTTATAACGGGTGGAGTTTCAGTGCCGGTACTCCTGCACAGTGGCAATTTAGTGGCACCTCTGGCCACGTGAACGGTACGTACTATTTCGAGGGAAACGTGCGCCTTTCAGGCAGTCCGGGCTCTACAGCCAACCCGTGGGTCGTCACCCTTATCGCTACCGGGAACATCATCATCACGGGCGGTCCGACGGTACAAACAAGCATGACCGATACCCTGTTTATTGCGGGTCTGGATATCGACATTCATGGCAACCCGGGCAGCACGGTGTTCAACGGGCTGATAGGCGCCCACGAGCAGTTCAATCTCGGCGGCAATATGACCGTGAACGGTTTCGTGCTCGCTGAAGACGCCGGCTCGGCCAGTGGCCTCGTGACCTCCAACACGGCAAGCGACGGGCCGACGATCAACTATAATTGCGGCTCTAATCCGCCCCTTCGGGGTCCGCTCCAAATCCTGTCCTGGGGACTGTAGACTATTGTTCCAAGCTTTAGGGTTGGTAACCTGCTCAGGAGCTGCTATCTTATAGGCCATGTTAATGGCTTATTCCTTCACCAGGTTGCGGCTCAATTGCTTTGCTGAGTCCGGGCCCACATTGGAGGGCAGCCTCTCTTGCCGGACAAACTGTCATTAGAAGGCGTATCGGCAATCTTGAGCGTCCCCCTGGGACTCGTGGTCGGTAGTTTCTTGAATGTCTGTATCTGGCGTATCCCGCGTGACGAATCCCTTGCCTTCCCAGGATCCCATTGTCCTCAGTGCAATGGACCGATACGCTGGTACGATAATATCCCCCTCGTCAGCTTTGTGTGGCTGGCCGGCCGGTGCCGTCAGTGCAAAACGCGAATCCACTGGCGGTATCCGCTGGTAGAGGGACTGACCGCCGGCCTGTACCTGATGACGGTTTTACACTTCGGCCTCACAATCCGAACAGCATTCCTCCTGCTGTTCCTCTCGGTGCTGGTGGCGATCACATTCATCGACCTGGACCACAAAATCATTCCCCATGTTCTCAGTCTTCCCGGCATACCGATCGGTCTCGTCGGAAGTCTCCTAACCTACGATCCGTCGCCGCGCGACGCCGTCACGGGAGCGCTGATCGGCGCCGGACTGGTGTATCTGGTGGCGGTCTATGCGGAGGTGGCCTTTCAGCGGGAGAGTATGGGCGGCGGCGATGTAAACCTGCTCAGCATGATCGGCGCCTTCCTTGGTTGGCGCCTTATGCTCGTTTCGTTCGGCGTGGCAGTCTTTTCCGGCGCGTTTCTTTCGTTGGCGCTGATTGCGTCGCGCGTGCTGTCGCGGAAAGACCAGATCCCGTTCGGGCCGTTTTTGGCGCTCGGCGCGGTCGTTGCGTTGTTTGTTGGTGATGACGTCATCGACTGGTATCTAGGCCTCTTCAGGTGACATCAGCTAGGGACAGTCCCGTGTGGCTGCCCTCAGCGCGAGGCGCCGGATGCAGATCGCATTTTTTACCTGCAATGCCTTCCCGCTACTTAATGGTCTCGCTATCTCCATCCAACAATTCGCCTCTCACCTGTGTCGCCTCGGCCAGTCGGCTCATCGATGCCTACGAGAGATTGCTGAACCCTATACCCTATACCCCACACCCTGATTTCAAATGGACAACCTGATCGAAGAGTACTTGAGGTATCTGGCAGTTGAGCGGGGGCTGGCAGAGAACACCCTGGCGGCGTATGAACGGGATCTACGCCGGATCGTCGGTCACTTCAAGCAGACCGGGGCCGGCTCATTGCAGGAGGTCAGTCGAGGGCAGATCGCGCGCTTGCTCCTGACGCTCCGAGAGGAGGGGTTGTCGCCCCGCACGGTCGCGCGTCACACCTCATCGTTGCGGGGCCTGTACCGGTACCTGCTGACGCAGGGTTATGTGAAAGAGGACCCGACTGCACACCTCGAGTCGTCGAGTCCATGGGTGCGTCTGCCTGGGGTGCTGAGTCAGGAGGAGGTCGAGCGGCTGCTGGCGACGCCGCCCACCAGCCATCCCCTGGGTCTTCGCGATAAGGCCATGCTGGAACTGCTGTACGCCGCCGGCCTGCGAGTCACAGAGATGGTGACCCTCCGACTATCCGATGTGGACCTGGAGGTAGGCTTCGTACGCTGTCAGGGTAAGGGCGGGAAGGACCGCGTAGTGCCGCTGGGGCGTAACGCACAAGCGGCGGTTCGCCGGTATCTCGAGACCTCGCGGTCGCACCTTCAAAGAGGACGGTCGAGTTCCACGCTATTCTTGAACCGCTCCGGATACCCGTTGACGCGTCAAGGTGTCTGGAAGCTCCTCCGCGCGTATGCGACCGCAGCGGGGATTGACCGACGCGTGACCCCCCACACGCTCCGCCACTCCTTTGCCACGCATCTCCTCGAGCGCGGCGCCGACCTCCGGGCGGTCCAGGTGATGTTGGGCCATGCCGATATCTCTACGACACAGATCTATACGCACGTCTCCAGGGCGCACCTGAAGACGATCTATAACCGCTACCACCCCAGGGCATAAAGACAGGGTTTAGGGTATAGAGGGTATAGGGTTGAGGAAAAGCCAGGACCGTGTTTATATTCTTGCTATACCCTATACCCTAAACCCTATACCCTGCTTTTGAGGGGTAAAGATGCAGCTTCCGCAATTTAGAGAACTTGACCCGCTCAGCCGGATGGCGCTCGAGACGGCGCGCAGGGCTGCTGCTCCTGTGCCGATCTATGCGGTCGGCGGCTATGTACGCGATCTGCTCCTTGGCCGGCAGAATGTTGATATCGATCTGGTGGTTGAGGGCGATGCCATCACTGTGGCCAGACGTCTGGCGCACTCCCTCCAGGCGGTGGTAACGCCGCATCCCAGGTTCGGGACCGCCCATCTGCGGCTCCCTGGAGGCAGAGGGCTCGATCTCGCCACCGCGCGGTCGGAACGATACCCGCACACGGCCGCTCTGCCGGAGGTTCAGCCCGCCCCACTCCTTGCCGATCTGCTGCGGCGAGATTTCAGCATCAATGCCATGGCTGTGCGCATCGACCGTCATCGGTTCGGGCCGTTGATCGATCCGTTGGGAGGACTCCGGGACCTGGAGCATGGTCGGATCAGAACCTTGCACGAGCAGAGCTTTATCGACGATCCAACCCGGCTCTTCAGGACAGCCCGATTTGAGGGCCGCTACCGGTTTCTGATTGCCCGGAGTACCCTGCAACTGATGAAGGCCGCAGTCAAGGTGGGAGCAATCACGCATCTGACTGGTCCAAGAATTTTCAGGGAGCTTCACCTGATTGCGAAGGAACCATCAGCGCCCCGCATTATCTGGCGGCTCAGGGATCTGGGCGTGTTGACGGCTATTCATCCGAGGCTGACCCTGCCGGCGGCCGCCTTCGGTTTGCTCGAACGGGTCCGACAGGTTCTCAATCAGGCCCCATCGGTGCCGTTGCTGGAAAAGGCCGATGAAAGTGAGGCGCTCCTCCTCGCGATGCTCTATCTTCTGCATCCGAAGACGGTTGTCGCGGTGCTCAAAAGGCTCGCCCCACCCCACCGGATTGCTGAGAAGCTTGCGACCGATCACAAGGCATGTCGCAACGCCGCGCAGACGCTGACGCGCGCCGTCGATCTTCGCCAAAGCCGGATGGCCAGGCTGCTCGATCCACTTTCGCCGGAGGCCAGGGTCGTACTGCTGGCTGTGCTTGCGAAGGGACCGGCGCAGGAGGCGGTGTCCCGATACCTTACGACTTCCTCGGCAATCATCCCGCTGCTCAAGGGGGCAGACTTACGTCACCTGGGATTTCGACCCGGCCCCATCTATCGGACGATCTTGATCGCGCTGCGCACAGCCACGCTGGACGGGCGTCTCCACACCAAGGAGGATCAGATGTCGTTTGTTCTCCAGCGCTTTGCCGGCGAGCGCCTTCGGCATTGACAAGGGTGTGTCCCTCTGTTACGGTAACTTAGAGTAAGGGACGTGTTGAGCGACAAACGCCTTGAGAAGGGATGGCCGATCTGACGCAGTTCATTCTGGATTTAAGCGTGAGACTGCGGCCATCCTGGCGGCTTTGACGTTCCACGAGTATGCCCACGGGTGGGTTGCCGACAAGCGGGGTGATCCGACTGCGAGACTGTTGGGTCGCCTCACCTGGAACCCCCTCAGCCACCTCGACCCGCTAGGAACCCTGGCCCTGATCTTTACGCCGGTGGGCTGGGCCAAGCCGGTTCCGGTGAACTTCGACAACCTCCGACATCCGAGACGCGATATGGTCTTGGTGGCGGCGGCCGGGCCGGGCGCGAACCTCATTCTTGCCTCTGTGTGCGCCTGGTTACTTCGACTATTCGATGGCCCTGAGAGGATTGATGAGGCCGCCTGGTGGTTTCTGTGGGTCACGCCGATCCATCTCATGTTGTACAAGAGCGTACTGATCAACGTCGCACTGGCCGTTTTTAATCTGATACCTCTGTTGCCGCTCGATGGCGGTCGCGTCATGGCGGGACTTCTGCCGCCGCGTCAGGCGGCCTCGTATGGCAGGCTGGAGCGGTACGGTTTCGCCATCCTGATGGTATTGATCTTCAGCGGGGCGGTCGATCGGCTGATCTGGCCGCCTATCGCGCTTGTTGCCGGTCTGTTGCTTGGCGTGTAGATGCAGGAGGAGCACGACAGTTGACATCGAAGAATCGGGTCCTGAGCGGGATGAGACCGACAGGCCGCCTGCATCTCGGCCACCTGTTCGGGGCCTTGGACAACTGGCGCCGCCTGCAGGAGGCGTATGAGTGCTTCTTCTTCGTGGCCGACTGGCATGCGCTCACAACCGAGTACGCGGATACGAAGGGCATCCGGGACAATATCCGCGAGATGGTCCTGGATATGCTGGCAGCCGGGATCGATCCCTCGAAGGCAACCCTTTTTCTGCAGTCCCGACTTCATGAACATGCGGAGCTGTACCTGTTGCTGTCAATGATCACGCCGGTCCCATGGCTGGAGCGGAATCCAACCTACAAGGAACAGCAGCAGGAGCTCACCACCAAAGACCTCAGCACCCATGGATTTCTAGGATACCCGGTCCTGATGGCCTCGGACATCCTGATCTACAAGGCCAATCATGTACCGGTCGGAATCGACCAGGTACCGCATTTAGAGTTGGCCAGAGAGATCGCGCGCCGCTTTAATACGCTGTACGGTGAGGTTCTCGTTGAGCCGCAGCCGCTCCTGACAGAGTTTGCAAAGGTCCCAGGTACCGACGGCCGCAAGATGAGCAAAAGCTACGGCAACGCCATCTATCTGAGCGACTCGCCGGAGCAGGTCACCGCCAAGATCAAGCCGATGGTGACGGATCCTGCCAGGGTACGCCGCCGCGATCCTGGGAATCCCGACGTCTGCCCGGTCTTTGACCTGCACAAGATCTTTACGCCCAAGGTCGAGCGGGATACCGCCATCGACCCCGGCTGTCGAACGGCCGGCATCGGCTGCCTGGACTGCAAAGGAATGCTGCTGGAGCATATGCTCCCAGCGCTGCGGCCGATCTATGAGAAGCGCCAGGAGCTGGCGACTCGCTCGGAGGTCGTTCAGGAAGTCCTTGAGGACGGATGGGCCAGGGCCAAGAAGGTGGCAGGCGAGACCCTGTCAGAGGTCAAAGCCGCGATGCGGATTTAACTGCGCGTTCGCCGTTCAATGTTCAAGGTTCAATGTGCAACGTGCAAGGTTCAACGTCCGGCGTTCAAGGTGCAAGGTTCAATGTTCAAAGTTGAAGACTCCTGGTCGTTCCAATTTTTGGAATGTGGTCTACGCCCACGAACGTTGAACCTCGAACCTTGAACTTTGCACGGTGAACGTTGAACATCTCTTGAGGTGACGAATGGTTGATCGCTCGATTCCTGAGGGGCTGACATTTGACGACGTGCTCCTGATCCCCGCCAAATCCGAGGTCCTGCCACGGGATGTCGATGTGCGGACCCGTCTGACCAAACGCCTGACCATCAACATTCCGGTCGTCAGCGCCGCGATGGATACGGTGACCGAGGCCAGGATGGCCATTGCGCTGGCCCGTGAAGGGGGGATCGGCATGATCCACCGGGCCCTCTCTCCGGATCGCCAGGCGCTTGAAGTGGATAAGGTCAAGAAGTCCGAGAGCGGGATGATCGTGGACCCGATCACGATCTCGCCGGACCAGAAACTATCCGACGCCCTGGAACTGATGCAGCACTATCGGATTTCCGGCGTGCCCGTCACGCAGAACAGCAAATTAGTCGGCATCCTGACCAACCGCGATATCCGTTTCGAGACCAAGCTTGATCTGAAGATTGCCCAGGTGATGACCAAAGACCGGCTCATTACGGCGCCGGTCGGCACCAGCCTGGAAGAGGCAAAGGAGATCCTGCACCAGAACCGGATCGAGAAGCTGCTGGTGGTGGATGATGCGTTCAATCTTCGCGGCCTCATCACCATCAAAGATATCGAGAAGACGATCAAGTATCCGAACGCCTGCAAGGACGAACTGGGGCGACTGCGCGTGGGCGCGGCCGTCGGCGTAACTGAGGACACGCCGAACCGGGTGGACGCGTTAGTGAAGGCCGGCGTCGACGTCCTGGTAGTGGACACCGCCCACGGCCACAGTAGCGGGGTCATAGAAACCGTTGCCATGATCAAGCGTCGGCATCCCGATACCGAGGTGATTGCCGGCAACATCGCGACGGCTGAAGGGGCTGAAGAGCTGATCAGGGCCGGCGCCGACGGACTGAAGGTCGGAATCGGCCCTGGCTCCATCTGCACGACCCGGGTGGTCGCCGGAGCGGGGGTTCCGCAGATCACGGCGATCGCGGACTGTGCGAAGATTGCCGACCGGCATGGCGTCCCGATTATTGCCGACGGCGGCATCAAGTTCTCTGGCGACATGACTAAGGCGATCGCGGCCGGGGCGCATGCGGTGATGCTGGGGAGCCTGCTGGCGGGAACCGAGGAAAGCCCAGGCGAGACGGTCATCTTTCAGGGCCGGACCTATAAGGTCTACCGGGGCATGGGTTCGCTGGGCGCCATGCAGCGTGGCGGCAGAGATCGGTACGGCCAGGAGGCTGAAACGGAGGAGCACAAGCTGGTTCCCGAGGGGATTGAGGGGCGCGTCCCCTACAAAGGGACCCTCGCCGGCAGCATGTATCAACTGGTTGGAGGGCTCCGATCAGGCATGGGCTATTGCGGCTGTTACACCATCGAGGAGCTTCGCCAGAAAGGCCGCTTTATTCGGATTACCTCCGCCGGGCTCCGCGAAAGCCACGTTCATGACGTCATCATCACGAAAGAGGCGCCGAACTACCGGCTGGATTGACATGGGTCTATCGCGTCCATAGCGTCTCTTGTGTCATCGCGTGTATATCGCCCTAGCGTCTAACCCGCGTACTCGAGTGGTTCGATTAGGCTTACCGCAGACGCGACGACGCAACCGACGCGGAGTGCATGGATAAAATCCTCATCCTCGATTTTGGTTCGCAGTACACGCAGTTGATCGCCCGCCGCGTGCGTGAACTGGGCGTCTATTGCGAGATCCGTCCGTTTCGCTTGCCGCTGGTCGACATCAAGGCTTTTCACCCCAAGGGGATCATTCTCTCCGGCAGTCCCGCCAGCGTCTACCAGCCTGACGCTCCTCTTTGCCGACGCGAAGTGATCGAACAAGGCGTGCCGGTCCTGGGAATCTGCTACGGGATGGGCGTTCTCGGTCACTTTTACGGCGCCGTTACGACGCGAGCCGCTTCCCGGGAATACGGCCGGGCGTCCCTCACGATCGACGACACGGCCGATCTCTTCTCCGGCCTTGGCAGCGGGCTCACCGTCTGGATGAGCCACGGGGATAAGCTTGAGGCGATGCCCGATGCGTTCCGTCGCCTCGCCCACACCGCCAATGCGCCATTCGCCGCAATCCGCCATCGAACGCAGCCGTTTTTCGCCGTCCAGTTTCACCCCGAAGTTGCCCATACCGACAGCGGCAAGGCGATCCTCGGGAACTTCCTGTTCAGGGTCTGCGGCTGCGCCCGTGATTGGCAGATGCATTCGTTCGCCGAGATGGCCATTGATCGGATTCGGCGCCAAGTGGGGAATGGGCGGGTCCTCTGCGCTTTGAGCGGCGGGGTCGACTCTTCGGTTGCCGCGCTGCTGGTCCACCAGGCGATTGGTCCGAAGCTCACCTGCGTCTTCGTGGACAACGGCCTGATTCGAAAAGGAGAAGCCGTCCAAGTGGACCAGGCGATGGGTGAGCATCTTGGACTTCACCTGATCTCGGTCGATGCGAGGGAGCGATTCCTGACCCGGCTCAAAGGGATCATCGATCCGGAGGAAAAGCGAAAGATTATCGGCGCGGAGTTTATCGCCGTCTTTGAGGAGGAATCGCGGCGGCTGGGACGGTTCGAGTTCCTCGCCCAGGGGACCCTCTATCCGGATGTGATCGAGAGCGTGTCGGTCCAGGGACCGTCGGTCACGATCAAATCCCACCACAACGTGGGGGGGCTGCCGGAGCAGTACGATTTTGAGCTGATCGAGCCGCTGCGGGAGCTGTTCAAAGATGAGGTGCGAGAACTCGGACGAGAGCTCGGCCTGCCGGATGTCATTCTCTGGCGACAGCCCTTCCCAGGGCCCGGCCTCGCGGTCCGGATCATCGGGGAGGTGACGCAGGCGCGGCTGGACCTGCTGAGAGAGGCCGACGCCATCGTCGAGGCGGAGGTCGCACAAGCGACGCTCAACCGCGAGTTGTGGCAGGCGTTTGCCGTCCTGCTGCCGATCAAAACGGTAGGGGTCATGGGCGATGAACGGACCTACGAGCATGTCATCGCCATCCGAGCCGTCACCAGCCTCGACGGGATGACGGCCGACTGGGCGCGCCTGCCCCATGATCTGCTCCAGGCGATCAGCAGCCGGATCGTGAGCGAGGTCAAAGGCGTCAATCGCGTCGTCTACGACATCTCCTCCAAGCCCCCCAGCACCATCGAGTGGGAGTGACTGGCTGGTGAAACTCCACATTTCCGGGAGCAAACGCGTGATCGAGTCGCACCGACCGCCACAATACAGGCTTGAGGATCTCCTCAAGAGGGTATCCAAGCGTAATATTCACCCCGAGTTCAAGACAGGTCGTCCTGTCGGCAAGGAAGCTTTGTGATGGCAGCCCCGCATATCCCTGATCCTTTAATCACAACATCGTCAGATCGACTGAGTGGCACCCCTGTCTTCGCCGGTACTAGAGTGCCTATCCAGACTCTCATCGATTATCTGGAGGCCGGCGACACCCTGGATGAATTTCTGAAGGACTTTCCCAGCGTTTCTCGTGAACACGCCATCGCCGTTCTCGAGTTGGCCAAGTCAGCCCTCTTGACCAAAGCGGTTGCGGCGTGACCCTGGGCGGTTCCACGCGTGCGCATCTTACTTGATGCTTGTGTTCCGAGGCGGCTCGCTAACGAGCTGCCAGGACACAAAGTGCGAACCGTTCCCGAGATGGGCTGGGCGGATCTGGATGATAGTCCCCTGCTGGACGCAATGGCAGGATTATTCGACGTGCTGGTGACGGTTGATAAGAACCTGCCGAAGCAGCAGCGGGTGCAGACTCGACCTTTCGGGGTCGTTGTTCTTCGAGCGAGAACAAACCGGCTGGCCGAACTTCTCCCTTTGGTTTCGGCGCTTCGCGCGACAGTGGAAGAGCTACACCCCGGCGAGGTTCGTGAACTGGTAGGCTCGATAGGATTATACTAACCAGTATTTGTCGGTACGGCAGAATTCAGAGAATCGCCGCACCGATTAAAGGTCCGAGGGTCGGGATATGCTGAGCACATTGCTCACTAGTTAGCTTCCGTCAAAGGTTGGTACCATGCCAGAAACTGCAATCCGTTTTGCGGCTAAAAATAGTCTGGATAGGAGATCAGGTATCTGGAAATGTTGGGCCAATCTAGGGAATGGGAAGAACGATGTTTATGTCACCAATAGAGCCACAGGGAAAGCCCTAAAAGTAAGCCTTCACGAGACCGGTTCATGGCGTATTGCATTCCTTTCAGGTTTCCTTAGAGAAGAAATACAAGCAGACAGCCGTCTGCGATCCAATCGCTTGGTTGATATATGGCCAAGACCTGAAGAGATAAGTGCAGGGTGTACGTTGGCTTTGCGTATCGTCATTCCTGAAGATGCAGTTACCGTTCCTATAAGTGATAAAGATCCCCGTTCGACAGTTTGGATACCCGCACCAGCTTCCGGTAAAGCACTCGAAGTTGTCTTACTCCTGACGGCACCGTGCTCCAATGCTCTGGGCTGGCCGGGACGTGACTCGATGGGAACACAGTTGCTGGGGAGTTTTGAGATTGAAAACGGCTATCGTGTATGGATGGTGTACTATGTGATCGATAAGCCTACGATGGACACCAGAACGGGAGTAATGACCTGTTTCACGTCCGGAAAGAGAGCTATGGAAGAAAGTCGTAGACATCGAGCCATTATCTTTAGCCAAGCAACAGACGGCTCTCGCATTTTGTATGAAAGCAACGTTGAAATACAGATGTTGTCCCAACAGAGCCTGAAGCGGGCATACGAGATCGAGGTGTTCGGGGAGGCGGTGTATGCAATGGCGGCGCATTTGGCGCGCCGGCCTGAGCATCGACGCAAGTGGGAGGCGTTGCGGCAACTCGAAGCACAGACCAGAGATCGGCTCCGCACGACCCTCGCCCGCGCAGGTGACACACCGCATGACTTATTGGTCCGATCATGGCTTGGCAGCGCGGTCGGCGCCGTCATTGGGGTCTTGCCATGGCGCATGACGCTCACCTTGTTGGACATTGTGCTACGATGGTCTGTCCGTTTTTTTGAGCGGGTAGAGGATGAGGTCTGCGAGAAAGAGGGGTTGTCGGCCTACGAGCTTGCCGCGCATGAACGCGCGCAGTGGGAGTTTGTCCGGCGGGAACTGGCAGGCGATGAGCAATCGATCGATCCGATTCTCGCTCTGCTGGAGGCCAGACGCTGAATCGAAGCCAAGTTAGGACCGAACCGAGAATTGTGGTAGATTGCTGACGTGGTCGATGTTCTTGTCCGAATCAAGCGTGCTGTTTTGGCTGGACGGTATGCGTTCAGCGAAAAGGCCCGAGTCGAGATGGAAGCCGACGGGCTCACCGAGCTCGATGTCGCCGAGTCCATTGTCAACGCGGTGGCAATCTACAAGCGTCTGCGATCACGGAGCCCACGCCGGGCCAGCCCATCGGAGTATCTGTACGTAATCCAATCGACCAGCCTGGAAGGTATCATAGTATACTCGAAGGGCAAACTCATACGAGAACAAGGCGAGGATCACTTCTACTTCCTCATTTCCTCCAAGAGGGCACTATGAGAACTGTTACACGCAAGGAGCGCTTCTCTATCTCCGCTTGTCCTTCTTGTGGTAGTCCAGCCATCCGAAGGATGAAGGGAGAATGGACGGGTAGCTACAAAGGCATGAGCTATACGGTAGGCGCTCTTGAATATTACGCCTGTCCGAAGTGTGGGGAGAAGGTCTACTCACCGGAAGCGATGCGCCGGATCCAGGAGGCTTCCCCGGCATACCTAAAGCGTCGCCGAGCGCAAGGAGCTTTCAGCGCCACGGCCTAACCCTATTGCTTCAGACCGATTGGGCAACCGCGCGGCTAAGCTTAAGTCTAGGACACTACCCCTAACCTCATACGGTAACCCCTGCTTTTTCGGGAGAATCATGCACCATTCTGATTTCGTACATTTGCACGTCCACACCCAGTACAGCCTGCTGGACGGGGCTTGCGGGCTGGAGACGCTGGTGGCCAAGGCGAAGGAGTACAAGATGCCCGCCTTGGCGGTGACCGATCACGGCAACCTCTTCGGGGCGATCGACTTTTACACGCTGGCGATGAAGGAGGGAATAAAGCCGATCATCGGCAGCGAGGTGTACATTGCCCCCGGCAGCCGGTTCGAGAAGTCCAATCAGGACAGCGGCTACGAGGGCGCCAGCCATATTACCCTGCTGGCTAAAGATGAGGTCGGCTACCGGAATTTGATCAAGCTGGTGTCGGCCGGCTATCTGGAAGGGTTCTACTATAAGCCTCGAATCGACCGTGAGCTGTTTGCTCAACACTGTCAAGGACTCATCGCCCTCTCCGGCTGCCTGAACTGCGAGGTGGCCAAGGCATTGCTGGATGGCGACGAGGCGCGAGCAAAGGACACCGTCGGCTGGTACATGGAGGCGCTGGGGCGCGAGAACTACTTTTTGGAGGTTCAGGACCACGGGATGGCGGAGCAAAAGACAGTAACTGAGGGGGTCCTTCGGCTCGCCAAGGCCTTCGACCTGCCGATTGTCGCCACCAACGACCTGCACTATCCCAGCAAGGAAGATTCGCGCGCCCATGAAGTTCTGCTCTGCATCCAGACCGGCAAGACCATTCAGGACAAGGATCGCTGGCGCTTTTCTACCGACCAGTTCTACTTCAAGTCGGCGGAGGAGATGAAGCGGATCTTTGCCGAGCTGCCGGAGGCGACTAAGAACACCATCACCGTAGCCGAGCGGTGCAATCTCCAGCTTCACTTCGGACAGCTCCGCCTGCCGAAATACCAGGTGCCTGAGGGGTACACCCTCGAGGCCTACCTGGCGCATCTGGCCTGGCAGGGACTGAAGAGCCGATTCCCGGCTGCCAATGCCATGGCCGAAGCGCGTCTGAAGTATGAGCTGGATGTCATCCAGAAGACCGGCTTTGCCGGCTACTTCCTGGTGGTCTGGGACTTCATCAAGTTCGCCAAGGATCGGGGGATCTCGGTCGGACCCGGCCGCGGCTCCGCGGCGGCCTCGCTGGTGGCCTACTGCCTCGGCATCACCACCATCGATCCGCTCCGGTACGGCCTGATCTTTGAACGGTTCCTGAACCCGGAACGGATCAGCATGCCGGATATGGACATCGACTTCAGCGACGACCGGCGGGACGAGGTCATCGACTATGTGACGAAGAAGTACGGGGCCGACAATGTCGCCCAGATTATTACGTTCGGGACGATGGGGGCCAAGGCGGTCATACGGGACGTCGGGCGCGGCCTGGGGATGCCCTATGCCGAGGTGGACAAGATCGCCAAGTTGGTTCCTAATCGGCTCAATATCAGCCTGGACGAGGCGATTGCCGAGAGCCCGCCGCTGACCGAGGCGGTGCAGAGCCGGCCGGAGGTGGAGGATCTGTGGCGGGTCGCTAAGTGCCTGGAGGGGCTGACACGGCACGCCTCAACCCACGCGGCGGGCGTCGTCATCTCCGGCGACCCGCTCACCGAGCATGTCCCGCTGTACAAAGATCCCAAGGCCGGCAGCAAGCCGACGACCCAGTACGCCATGAAGGCAATCGAGAAGATCGGCCTGCTGAAGGTCGATTTCCTGGGCCTGCGGACCCTGACGGTTATCGCCAACACCCTAGAACTGATCGCGGCAGGACGCGGGGTGAAGATCCAGATCGAGGAGATCCCTCTTGATGATCCGGCGATCTTCCAACTGCTCAGCGAGGCGCGGACCTTCGGGGTGTTTCAACTGGAATCCTCTGGGATGCGGGATCTGATGCGGCGTCTGAAGCCGGAGCGGCTGGAGGACGTCATCGCCCTCGTAGCGCTCTACCGTCCGGGACCGATGGTCATGATCGATGATTTCATCAACCGCAAGCACGGCAAGGTCAAGATCCGCTACGATCACCCGTTGATGGAAACGATTCTCAAAGAGACCTACGGGATCATGGTCTACCAGGAGCAGGTCATGCGGATCGCGTCGGAGCTGGCCGGCTTCTCGATGGGCGAGGCGGATGTGCTTCGTAAGGCGATGGGCAAGAAAGACCCCGAGATGATGGACCAACAGCGCAAGAAGTTTGTCGACGGGGCGAAGACAAAAGGGGTTCAGGCTCGGACAGCGGAAAAGATCTTTGATAAGATGGCCCCTTTTGCGGGATATGCCTTCAACAAACCCCATGCGACCTCTTACGCCCTCGTGGCCTATCAGACCGCCTATCTCAAGACTCATTACCCGGTTGAGTTCATGGCGGCCCTCCTCACCTCAGAGATGGCTGATACCGACGGGATCGTCAAGTATATCGACGAGTGCAAGCAGATGGGAATTACAGTCCTACCGCCGGATGTCAACGAGTCGGAAAGCCGCTTTACCGTGGTGGGAGAGCAGATCCGATTCGGCCTGGTGGCCATCAAGAATGTCGGCGAGACGGCCATCCAGTCGATCCTGGCCACACGGCGAGATAAGGGTCGCTTCCGATCCCTCTTCGACTTCTGTGAGCGGGTAGACCTACGTCTGGTGAATAAACGGGTCGTCGAGAGCCTGATCAAGTGCGGGGCCTTCGACTCCCTCGGAGCGGCGAGGTCCCAGCTCATGGCGGTCGCGGACAAGGCAATGGATGCCGGCGCCGGCACACAGCGGGAGCGGATTCATGGCCAAGTCTCACTGCTGGATGTCTTGGAGGCCACGGGTGGACTTAGTCACCAGACTGAGACCCTTCCGGCCATTCCGGAATGGACGACAACTCAACGCCTGGCCGCTGAAAAGGAGACGCTGGGCTTCTACGTTACCGGCCATCCGCTGACCGATTATCGGGACATCATCGCAAAGTTGGCGGCCGTCACCACCGATCGCCTCTCGGCCTGTCAGGACAAAGAGACGGTCACGGTATGCGCCATTGTGACCGCCGTGAAGGAGATCACCACAAAAAGCGGCGACCGGATGGCCTTCGTGACGCTCGAGGACACGGCGGGGACGGTGGAGTCGGTCGCATTCCCTGAGCTGTATAAGGCGAATCTGCTCCACCTGGTGAAGGGTACGGCCGTCATGGTCAAGGGACAGGTCGATGTGGGTGAAGAGGTGGTCAAGCTGCTCCTGGCAGAAGTCAGTCCACTCGGGACCTTAAAGAGCGGTCAGCGGTCAGCGGTCAGCGGTCAGCCTGCTTCGGTGATGGAGATTAGGATAGGGGAAGCGAACCTGTCAGACCAAACGCTGGAGCAGTTGAAAGCCCTGCTGCTGAAGTTCCCGGGATCCACTCCTGTCAGGCTCCACCTGAGCGTTGCGCCGGGCGCCCAGGTCACCATAGCCGCCTCGCCGGACATGACCGTTGCAGCGGACGAGCCGCTCAGGCGAGAGGTGGAGGCCCTGTTGGGTCCGGGGACAATCACCGGCGCATGACCGCGGAGCCTCCGTTCGGATAGTTGATATGGCATACACGTTGTAGTATTTCCATGCCTGGAGGAGGACTTCGCGATGAGGACTACCCTGGAGATTGATGACAGACTTCTAAAGCAGGCACTGGCACTCACCAAGGCTAAGACAAAAAAGGAACTCGTGCATCGCTCTTTGCAGGCGGTCATTCGGCAGCATCGGATCGAGCGTCTCATCGGAAAGCTGGGCCGTCTTCCCCTTGACCTGACGCCAAAGGCGCTTGCCAAATTGCGAGCCGATGCCTGACGGATGGGTCCTGATCGATACCTCGGCTTGGATTCATGCGTTGCGGCCTTCGGGAAATGTTGCCGTCAGGGAACAGATCCGCGACTTGCTTGCCGAGGGACGGGTAGCGACCTGCGAGATGATCGTCCTGGAACTTGCACACGGCGCACGAACCGCAAGAGAGCATCGGGAACTCTGTGAAGACCTAGAGGCGCTACACCAGTTTCCGATTACTGAGCTCGTCTGGAGATCAGCTTATCGGATGGCTCATACGCTACGACAGACAGGCCTGTCCGTTCCGGCGATGGATCAGCTTATCGCCGCAGTAGCCCTGAACTACTCCTGCAGTCTTTTTCACTCCGACAAGCACTTTGACCTGCTGGCCCGCCATGTCGGCCTTCCTATTTGGACACCTTAGTAGACCGATGATCATAAACGCCGAGGGGGCACGGCGCGCTCATGTGCCGGATAATCAAGGGCGTGTGAGATGACGGCGAGCGAATCCCCGCGACCCGTAGGCCTGTCGAAGTCTCGCATCATGGCGGGGCTACAGTGCCATAAGCTCCTCTGGTGGATGGTTCAGGAGCCGGCGGCGCCCGAGCTTCAACCGGATGAGCTCGCGCAGGCCGTGATGGATCGGGGTACCCGTGTCGGTGAGCTCGCCCGGAGTTACGTTCCAGGCGGAGTCATGATCGATCTCCCGTATAACGCCTACGCCGAACGCCTGGCACGGACCCGCCAAGCGCTCGAAGATGGCGCGCCGGCGGTCTATGAGGCTTCGTTCCGCGCCGGCGGGATATTCGTCGCGGTGGACATCCTGAAGCGGGATGACCGCGGCTTCCGTCTTATCGAGGTGAAGTCAAGCACATCGGTCAGGGACCACCACATTCCCGACGTAGCCGTCCAGGCGTACGTCCTGAGACAGAATGGGCTCGACCTCGTGGGCGCCGAGGTGATGCATCTCAACCGCGACTGCGCCTACCCGGACCTTTCCAACCTCTTCGTCCGATCGGACGTGACGGAGGCGGTGTCAGCCATCGAGCAGAGTGTATCGGGGTGGGTGGCCCGGCAGAGCGAGATGCTCCAGGGACTGATTCCTGACGTGCCCATTGGGCCCCATTGCACGGCACCCTATGAGTGCCCCTTCATGGCGCGTTGCTGGCCGACGCTGCCGCCCCATCACGTGAGCACGCTCTACGCCATGAGACGCCGGGCCCTGGAACTCGATGAGCAAGGCTACCAGACAATCCATGACCTTCCGGAAGACATGCCGCTGGGACGGATCGCGGACCGGCAGCGGCGCGCGGTAAAAGAGGGTCGGACCATCGTAGAACCGGCCCTCGCCGGAGCTCTGGAGGTCTTCGTGCCCCCCATCACCTTCCTCGACTTCGAGACCGTAGGCCTCGCGATTCCCGTATGGGAGGGTTGCCACCCCTACGATGCCGTGCCGGTCCAGTTCAGTTGTCACGTGCAAGCGGCGGACGGCGGCGTCACCCACCACGACTGGCTCGCCGAGGGGCCGGCAGATCCGAGACCGGCGCTTGCGGCGCGCCTGATCCGGGCCTGCGAGTCGGCCCGTACCGTCGTCGCATATAACGCCGGCTTCGAGCGTGCATGCATCGAGCAGATGGCCGAAGCTCTGCCGATCCTCGCGACGCCGCTTCGGAGTATCGTGGCCCGCCTGGTGGACCTGCTCCCCGTCGTCCGCAACCACGTCTATCATCCGGATTTCGGAGGTAGCTTCGGCCTGAAGAGCGTCCTTCCAGCACTTGTGCCAGACCTTCGTTACGATAACCTTACGATTGCGGATGGAGTAACGGCGAGTTTTGAGCTGGAGCGCCTGCTTGTCAATGGGGACGAGATCGACCCGGCCGCAAGAGCACGCATCCGGAGCGACTTACTCCGGTATTGCCACCAGGACACCTGGGGGCTGGTGAAGCTGCTGGAGCGACTGCGAGAGCTAGTTAAAGCAGCTTCATGACATATGGGCCCAGGGTGGGACTTGATCCCGTAGCGGCGTCAAGCGCACTGATCGCAGGCATTAAAGTCCGTATGGTGGCTACCATTCCAAGGCGTTGTTATTGCGAGCGACCGGAGGGAGCGCGGCAATCTCTCCGTTCTCGTATTCAAAGACTGCGAGATTGCTTCGGTCGCGACGCTCCCCTCGCAATGACGCGCTTGTGGCGAATTAGTGCCCGGCGACGGTCATGCGGCCGATCTTAAGGGTCGGAGCGACGACGCTCTGGCGGAAGCTTAAGTCGCTCCCCACCATTTCGATCCCCGACAGCATCTCCTTGAGGTTGCCGGCAATGGTGATCTCGTGGACCGGATAGGCCAGCTCACCCTTCTCGATCCAGAATCCCACCGCGCCCTGCGAGTAGTCGCCGGTCACCAGGTTGACGCCAAAGCCGATCAGTTCGGTCACGTAAAGCCCGGCGTCCACCGAACGGATGATCTCGGACGACTCGTACGGCCCGGCCTGCAGATAAAAGTTTGTCGGCCAGGCGGTCGGCAGATCTCCGACGCCGCGACTCGCACTGCCGGTCGACTTCATCCCAAGCTTGCGGGCGGAATAGCTGTCAAGGAGATAGCTGCGGAGGACGCCATGTTCGATAACGGCATTCCGACGAGTCGGTAGCCCTTCGCCATCGAACGGCTTTGAGCCCAGATGGCCGGGCAATGTGCCGTCATCGTATACCGTGACGGTCTCAGCGGCGATCCGTTCACCCAGCTTGCCGACCAGGAACGACGCCCCCCGGTAGAGCGCCGGACCGCAGAGCGCACCGCACACGATACGCATGAGGTTCGCGGCGGTCTCAGGGTCGAAGACTACGGGGACCTCCTGGGTCTTGATCTTACGCGCGCCCAGGCGTCCGAGAGCCCGCTCGGCCGCGCGTTTGCCGATCGCCTCAGGCGGCTCCAGGGCGCTCAGGTGTCTGGCGCGCGAGTACCAGTGATCGCGCTGCATGCCGTCCTCGGCCGAGGCGATGGGTGCGACCGCCAGACTGAAGGTCGAGCTGCGATACTGGCCCACAAAGCCCTGGCTGTTGCCATAGATGATCCGATAGAGGTTGCTGGTGAACTCCGCCCCTTCGGAGTTGGTGATCCTGCTGTCGTAGGTCAGCGCAGCATCCTCGGCCGCCCTGGCCCGATCAAGCTGATCCTTCACGGTGAGGGTCTCGCCGTCAGGATCGTACAGATGCAGATCCGGGATGCTCGTGGCGCACTCCTCGGCAGCAGGCAGACCGGAACAGTCATCGTGGGCGGTCGCCTTCGCCAGCACAGCCGTATCCTCTACCAATCGCGCAAGCGATTCCCTGGATAGGTCAGACGTGGAACTGGTAGCCGACCGTTTGTCGAAAAATAGCCGCAATCCAAGCCGAAACTCTTTGGCGCTTCGGAGTGTGTCGGTCTCCCGCAACCTGACCTGGGCGGAGACCAGCTCATTCTCGATCAGCACCAGGTCGGCTGCGCTGGCGCCTTTCCGCTTCGTTTCCTGCAAGACCTCCTCGACAATCTGCTGGCTGATCATTGAGCGCTCCCCCCCTTTGGCATACCGAGGGTCCCGCCCACGGTCAGCCCCTCGATCTTGATAGTCGGCAGCCCCACGCCCACGGGGACCCCTTGTCCATCCTTCCCGCAGGTCCCGATCCCCTCGTCCAGCTTCAGGTCATTGCCCACCATGGTCACTCGGGTCAGGACGTCAGGACCGTGGCCGATCAACGTGGCGCCCTTAACCGGCCGTGTGATCTTGCCGTCTTCGATCAGGTACGCCTCACTGGCCGAAAAGACGAACTTCCCGCTGGTGATGTCCACCTGGCCGCCGCCGAAGGTCACGGCGTACAGACCGTGCCTCACGGACCCGATGATCTCCTCCGCGGTCGAGTCGCCGGGCTGCATGAAGGTATTGGTCATTCGGGGAATCGGCTGATGGGCATAACTTTCGCGTCGGCCGTTGCCTGTCGGCGCCATGCCCATCAGCCGGGCATTCAGTCGATCCTGCAGATAGCCGCGCAGGATCCCGCGCTCGATCAGGACGGTCCGCTGGGTCGGCGTCCCCTCGTCATCGACATTCAGCGAGCCGCGCCGTCCGGGGATCGTGCCATCGTCCACCACGGTGACCAGTTCTGAGGCTACCCGCTGCCCGATCCGGTCGCTGAAGGCCGAGGTCTTCTTCCGATTAAAGTCGCCTTCCAGGCCGTGGCCGATCGCCTCGTGCAGCAGGATGCCGGGCCATCCGGGGCCGAGGACGACATCCATCGTCCCGGCTGGAGCCTCCGCTGCATGAAGATTCATAATCGCCAGACGGGCGGCCTCCTTCGCGTAGCGCTCGAAGCGGCCCTCCTCCAGAAAGAACTCGAACTCGGCCCGACCCCCTCCGCCCCACGACCCTATCTGTCGATTGGCGCCATCCTGGGCGATGCAGGTGATGTTCAGGCGTGCCAGCGGCTGGATGTCGCCGATCATGACACCGGCAGAGGTGGCAATCAGGATGATCTTCGACTCGCAGGCAAACGACGCCATGACCTGGACGATCCGCGGATCCTCTTTTCTGGCGATGGCGTCGACTCGTTGGAGCAGATCGATCTTCTGCTCTGTCGGAATCTCTACCGGCTGGACACGAATCGGGTACAGATCATGGGGCGGCGCGCCGCCGACCTTTACCGGGGGAGGCGTACCGACATCCACCCGCTCTGCGATCGCCTTGGCCCGTAAGCCGGCCAACTCCAGGTTCTCCACACTGATCTCGTCCGAAAAGGCGTAGCCGGTCTTCTCGCGGGCGAGAGCCCGGACGCCGACCCCCTGATTGATGTTCTTCGTCGCCTGCTTGATCATCCCCTCCTCGAGCGCCAACGACTCGCTGATTCGGTACTCGAAGTACAGATCGGCATCATCAATCTGACTGCCGAGAGCAGCGCCCAATCCCTGCTCAAGGTGCCGCTCCGTCAATCCGAATTTCTCCAGGAAAAACCGCTCCGGTTTCATCGGGTGTGTTGTCATCTAAGTCCTTGCCCCCTTTTCTCCTGCAAACCCGCTCTGCGAAGTGTCATCGGTTAGAACGTCTCACGCGTCATTGCGAGGCGAAGCCGAAGCAATCTCACAGTCTTTCAAGACAACGAGGACGAGATTGCCGCGCTCCCGTTGGTCGCTCGCAATGACGAAACCATCTCAGACGCGCAACTGAATCGATTTCCGGTTGAAATCGATTTGGCGACTCATTACACTACAGCCGATGTCATCCGTCAACCATCACTTCCCGGATCCCGTCATCAGACGAAAATTCCGACAGCGACTCCTGCGCTGGTATGCGCGTCATCAGCGCGATCTGCCGTGGCGGAAGACCTCCGACCCGTATAAGATCCTGGTCTCGGAGGTGATGCTGCAACAGACCCAGGTTGACCGGGTCATCCCCAAATACAAGGAGTTCCTTCGCAAGTACCCCACGCTGCAGGAGCTGGCCGGCGCCTCGGTCGGCGACGTGGAGGCCACGTGGCGGCCGCTGGGCTACAATATCCGGCCGGTCCGCCTGCACGCCATCGCCCAAGAGGCAGTTGGCCGACACCGTGGCAAGATTCCAGACTCGCTGGAGGAGCTTCAGGCGTTCAAGGGGATCGGCCGCTACACCGCCGGCGCGGTGATGAGCTTTGCGTTTCGCAAGGACGCGCCGATTCTTGACACCAATGTAAAAAGGGTGCTGCAGCGGGTCTTCCTCGGCTCCACAAACGGAAACGGCTCTAAGCCGCTCAAACGTCTCTGGGACCTCTCAGCCGCCTTGATCCCTAAGGGTAAAGCGTACGACTTTAATCAGGCCCTGATGGACTTCGGCGCGCTCATCTGCACCGCCCGGAAGCCCAACTGTCCAAACTGCCCCATGCAGCCATTCTGCCTCTCTTACCCGTGGGACAAGGACAACACACCGTGCCCAAAGCTGCAACGACCATCGAAGTAGCGGCCGGCCTCATCGTCAGGGGCGGGAAGATCCTCATCGCCCAGCGCTTAGGCAACGCCCATCTCGGCGGACTGTGGGAGTTTCCCGGCGGCAAACGGCAGCCCGGTGAGAGCTTTGAGGCCTGCCTGAAAAGAGAGGTCATGGAAGAATTGGGGCTGACCATCGCGGTCCACGAACAGGTCGCCTCCGCCGAGCACCACGACCCTCAGCACCACATCCGGCTCCATTTTTATCGTTGCACCGTCCTGACCGGCGAACCCCGTCCCCTCGGGTGCGAAACCTGTCAATGGATTACGCCGGTCGAGATCAGCAACTACCCGTTTCCTCCCGCCGACCTTCCGCTGGTCCATCAGATCGCCTCGGGCCGGCATATCATCACTTAGAAAGCCCTCTCTGTCATTGTGAGGAGCGCAGCGACGAAGCAATCCCACCGTTCTTCAGGTCCTCAACGACGGTGAGATTGCCGCGCTCCCGATGGTCGCTCGCAATGACGAGCGAATTAGGAGGACGGTCCTAACACAAACTCCCGCACCCATGGGCACGCTATCAGCACATGGGGTATTGGTTAACGCTTCCAGTGACGGCTGTACTCAGCAAGATATGTGAGCGTCTCCAGGCTTTTCATCCGGTCGATAAAGAGCTTACCCAGCAGGTGATCACGCTCGTGCTGGAGTACCCGCGCATGGAACCCGGTCGCGACGAACTCAAGCGGCCGGCCCTCCCGATCGAGCGCCTTGACCCGTACTTGGTGGTACCGCGGCGTCTGGCCCCGGAAATCGATCAGGCTGAGACACCCCTCCCAGTCATCCTCAATCTCTGGAGCGAGCGGGATTACCTCAAGATTGACCAGGACCGTAAGCGGAATCTCAGGCGCATCAGGGTAGCGCCGGTTATCGGTCGCCTCGATGACGGCGATTTGCCTGGAGACATGGACCTGCGGCGCGGCGATCCCAACCCCTTCGTATTCCCGCATCGTCTCGATCATATCATCGATCAGGCGCTGGGTTTCGGCCTCTCGAATCGCCTCCGGCCTGACGGGCGGTGCCACCTGGCGTAAGACCGGATGCCCCAGACGCGCCACCTTCAGGATCGCCAATCTCTCCCCTCCCTGTCTACCACGGAATCTCTTCGACCCCCGCCTCACGATTGACCGCCCTGGCCAAGGTAAAGAGGAGGTCGGAGAGCCGATTCATATACGGGATGAGTAGAGGCGAGAGCGGCTCATCCAGTGACAATGCGACCATCCGTCGCTCCGCCCGTCGACAGACGGCCCTGGCCAGGTGGAACAGCGCGCCGCCCTCTGAACCGCCCGGCAGAATAAAGGCGCGCAGCGGGCTCAGCGCGGTATCGCATCGGTCGATCATCCCCTCCAACTCCCGGACCCGCCCCTCGGTCAGGCCCGCCTTCTCGGCTCCCCGATCGGGGTCTGGGACAGGCTTCTGCTCCACATGACCGGTCGGGCCTGTCCCAGACCCCGATCGGGGATCGGCAAGCTGCGCGCCGACGGCAAACAGATCGCGCTGGATCTGCAGGAGGTCTTGTCTGATCGACTCGTCCGTCAACTTGGTTACGATCCAGCCCAGGACGGCGCTCAGTTCGTCCACCTCGCCGCATGCCTCGACTCGCAGGGCGGATTTGGGCACACGCGTCCCGCCAATCAGCCCAGTCTCGCCCGTATCACCCTTCCGCGTATAGATTTTCATGGCACACGTGAGTACTTTGTCAGGCCAGGGTACCCGTATGAACCTCACTCGGAGTCCATGGCTTGATTTTCGCCAGCGTCTTGGCAAGGGAATCTTTGGTCTTAGCTGCGTCGTAGTCCATCTGTAAGCCGATCCAGAAATCCTCGGACATGCCGAAAAACCGCGATAAACGCAGACCCGTATCGACGGTAATGGTGCGCGCACCGGACACGATCTCACCGATGCGCCGTTGCGGTACGCCGATCTCTTTGGCTAGTCGATATTGTGTGATGCCCATGGGTTTTAGAAATTCTTCCAGCAGAATTTCGCCCGGGTGGGGATAGGGAACTTTACGCATGACGTCTCTCCGTCAGTGGTAGTCTACGATCTCAACGTCCTTCGGGCCTTCCGCCGTCCACACGAAGCATACACGGAACTGGTCGTTGACGCGGATGCTGTGCTGCCCGGCGCGGTCACGTTTTAAGGCCTCCAGTCGGTTGCCCGGCGGCACACGCAAGTCTTCAAGACTTCCGGCCCGGTTCAGCATTGCCAGCTTGCGCATAGCCACAGATTCGATGTGCGCGAACTGCTTGACTCGTTCGCCGCCAAACAGGCGTTGTGTATCGGCACACCTGAACGACCGGATCGGCATAAGCAAATACTAACGATGTGCGTTAGTATTGTCAAGGGCGAGTACGGGAGATTGAGCGCATATAGCTGGTGGAGCGCACAATATGTGACCTAGCGTTCAGTCGTAGGTCGGGTTAGCGTAGCGTAACCCGACAATTCAGCCAAATCTCCCGTCGCCCCCTTGGGAGTGGAAAGCTTTCATATACCGTAGTGCGGCCGCCCCACGTAAGTCATTAATCCTCGGAATCCGTTCTTCCGCCGGGTTAACGCTATGATAGTCTGAGCCGCGAACGAGACGCACGGTTCTGACGCGGCGTCCCATACTGTTCCAAGGGAAAACACGGATAGACAAGATGGGAAGTGGACGCATGAATGCCCGGAGAGGGACGATAGCGGGACTTAGACAGCTTTGCCTGTTCGCGCCTTGGTTGCTCGAACGATGAGATCGACGTCGCAGTCCAGGACATGAAGGAGGGACGGCAGTTGGTCTATCGTCTTTCGGTAGTTGGTTTGATCCAGAAGGCGGTAAAGAGCTTGCCGGGCCGAGCGTAGCTCGTGACTCGCAATGAGCCCATAGCGAAGCTGGCGTCCCCAAGCTCGATCGCGCGGGAATCGCCGTAGGATTTGCTGGTTACTTGGCACAGAATCCAGTCACCGCGTCCAGCGTCGGCCAGTACAACAGCCGGGCGCAACTTCACCTGTGACAGATCCGAGAACGGGAAGCGAACGAGGACTACCGCACCTGCTGCAGGTGCGACCACGCCTCGTCCTCCTCCGGCTTATTCCAGTCCTCGGCAAGCGCCGCCTCGCTGAGCAATGCGCTCTCCGGCACGCCCGCAACGGGTCGTTCCTCCAGGATCGTCACGAGTGCCCGCCGGGCCGCCTGAAGATGGATGCGTTCGAGAAGCCGCACGTTCCCATGCTCATCGATCACCGCTTCAACCGTTCGAATCATCGCTTCTGCCTCCATATGCAGTCTATACGTTCGGACCCTCATAAGCCTAGTACCGGCATCAGCCTCGAGATGGCGGTCTTCCTATCCAACCATCCCGCCCCTATCCGTCACCTCGACACAAGCCGAGGTCCAGTCTTTCGGTATCCTGGCTTCCGGCCCCGGGTCGCGTTCCGGTTGGCCCAGTCTGGATTCCGGCTTGCGCCGGAATGACGACCTCGTACGGCAATCTTTCCCGTCATCGCAACCAAGACCAAGCGCCGGTCGCTTCGCGTCAAAAAACTCGCGGCCCCCTGACCCCATTCCGGGGTAACCATTCGATATGCTGCTGCTGGACCTCTCGGAGATCACGGCGAGACCCCCTGACCCTCCTACGGCACCACTCGGCCACATTCGCCGTAAAACAATACGACCACCAGCTATTCTCGCACGTGCATATACTCGCATAGCCATCGTTCGGGCTGGGTGTCGTTCCTTAACCCAGCCTACCGCGCTCGCATGATGAAGAATGTGGCGGGGATTTCCGGGGGCACTATATGTATGGTCCCTGCAACATCGGTGTTCGTCTCGGCTTTCGTCGATAAAGCATACGACCCAACACCGCTTCACGTGTGCCTAAAGAACCATCAATCCACACCGACTGGCCTGCGACTACCCCAGTGGGTGCCGTGATGCGGGCGGGCGGCCGCCACGACCCGTGCCATGCTTACGTTGTCGTCACACCGCGGTTTCGCGAGCCCAAAGTAACTGATAACGTATGGTGAGTCCCCGGAATTCCGCCGCGAGCGTCCCTGTCAGGAAAGAATAGACGAGTGGGTTCAGGCGCGCTGTACGTTGCAACATCCTTGCTCACCGAGCCTGTTCCGCCTGCGTCTTTACTTTGACGTGTTTTGCAAACTCTCTGAACGCGCTCGCATTGGCTGTGGCGGTCGACTGAACTAGACTCTGGAACGTCTGCACGCTCTTCTTGACAAGATCGACATTCTTCAGGCCGTGGGTGAAGGCCTCCTGCAACTGCTGGCAAAAGGGAGCGACAATCTCAACAATTGGGGTCCACAGTTTCTCTGCCTTCGCCGGAGAGCATTGCCGGGAAAACGAAAGACGCGCCACGTTTGGTATGCGTCTAATCAAAATCGTTTCCAACGCGCTCGCAATGGCCGAGACGAGCAAGAAGGTGGCTCCACGATTCCGGAAGAACTCAAGCTCTCTCGTATGCACTTCGGTAAGGCCCTGAGCGTCCTTTGATTTTGTCACAAGGCTGAGCTTCCGTGCTTCGACTGCTCGCAACAGACTGTAGGCAAAGACGATATGCGTTGCCGTCGTCTCGTCATTGAAGTACTTGGAGTAGTGCTTGTCAGATGCCCAAATGTTGGATTTCTCGTTGGATGCAACGACAGGGTCCTGGGCAATCGCCGCGAGAGCCTGCCCCACAGTGTAGGAAGGTAGGAGCCGCGGATTCCTCTTGATGGCGTCTGCATGACCGCCGCGACGACCGCCCTGATACTCCGCATCGGGAATCCGGGCAAACTCCTCGCGTAACCTCTTCTGGATCCTATCTCGGCTGCGAAAGTCTGCAGCCGCAATCTTATTTTGACTGTTATTATATTGGATGATGTTGAAGATCGTCTCAGAGTCGGTCGTCTTCACTACACGAACAGGCACCAATGCTGTTTGATGTGGTGACCTATCAAGGGAACCGAGTGCGCCGGTTGTCTGCGCCCCGTTTACTATCGATAGTCCGTGAATCTTCAGGTACTTCCGTGCTCCCCGAACCTCTGGCGTATAGTCGTTGACGAGCAAGGTGAGGCCATTATTGTAAACCCAGAAGTCGCCCGGCGTGTCGGCTGCCGTGCGTTTGATGCCGTAGTTGATATTTGCATCTGTCTTACGCGAACCTAAGTAGTCCCGCACATTGGCCGAAAAGAGCCGAGCTTTGTGCTTTCGGTACTGTGTGTACAAGAATTTCGCAGGTATCGCTGTCACATATGCATCCCAGTTGGCTGCCCTCATTTGGAATCCATCTGGGATGGGAATTGTGAAGTGATCTGTAACAAGGATAGGGGACTGCGTATCGGCGTACCATTCGTCGAGTTTGGCGTTGCCCACCTCTAGAACTTGGGTACCGATCTCTTTTCCGGGAAAGGCGCTTTTCAGCGCGAGGGCAAGAGAACTCTCGACTGTCAGGATCTCATTATGCACATTGCTCGATTCCGGCAAATTGTGAACATACCAGACATGCAAATCGGCAACCGAACCATCGATGAGGCATTCGCGCAGCTCGGCCGCCGTGGATCGAAGCCTTTCCGGGAGGTCGTCAATGCTTCTCTGGAGGAGCCAAGCGACAGCAGTGTTCAAGTCGCTGGCCTTGTTTGCCGGGGCGGAATCACGCGCCTTCGTAGATGTGTAGCACTGCGCAATGACCGCAACGCTTTCATCTCGGTCGATGTAGACGAGGTCGACTTTCTTGTCGTCGCTGCCATCCGTCAGCGACTCGGCGGCAACGGTCTCAAGGTCTTCGAGGCCGAATCGTAGGGCCAAGGCAAATAACCCGATTGCGTTGTCGCCGTACCGATTCAGATCAGTTCTCGCCGTGAATGCGGACTTCCACGTGCTCACGAGTTCCCTCCATATGGTGGACACACCTGCCTGCCTAATGGCTGGCGTTCGCCCGCCCATCGGGTGCAACGCCTTGGGCGACCCCGACGCAATGTCACCTCTCCTGGACAATCTTTGTCCCAGCCCTCTTGTTGAGCTCCTTGGCAACGAGAGCCGCCCTCTGCCTGCAGAACAGTCGAAAACCGCTCACGACGTTGCTCTTCCAAAGACCAGCCTCGGTGTCGAACGGTATGAGGTGGCTACGAAGGGCCTCGTTGCGTATCTTCTTCGACGGCGCTATCTCGGTGAGATAACTGCATGGACGCCTCGATCCTATGCTCTGATTCTCTTCCGCGGGCAGGATGCATACATTCATCAATAAATTGTACTCGGAGGCACCCACGCCTTGATTTGCCATGAGTTGCTGGGGGAAGATGTGATGCCTGTCATGGCGATTGGATAAGGAGGCTGGATCCTGCATCGGGATGGGCTGTGCGTTGTTAAGGTACTTGGGCGTCATGAGTCGGAGCAAGCAGAAGAAGCCCAAGGGAAGCATTCTCGGCGCAGCGTATCGTTCCTTCAGTAAAACTTGAAGCTGAGCTGGCGCGGAGACCTTGAATCTACTCCTCCTCTTGAGCGCCAATCCTTCGACTATGACGAGGTCAGGCACCATGTTCTTCCGCCAGCCGGCGCCACTGTAGCGAGACGTGACGATGCACGTCCAGAACCACTGGTCCAACTTCTTCTTTGCGTAGGCTGTCGGTTGCTTCCCGTTCCCACAGTAGAAGTAGTAGGCCAGCACAAGAAGCATGTTGTCAGAGGGGAGTTCGTCGTAGGTCCGGACAGAGTATCGCCCCGCCATGTAGTCAATAGCGCGTTTTAGCGCATTCAAGATGACCGGCCACTCCTTGCGAAAACGGTCGACGGCACCTTGGTCCCTGTTGAGGTCCCTTGTTAGCTTATCGATGCCCTTTTCGCCAAGGTCACGATGTCCCCACGCGATAGATACCAGCGACAGCAGCGTGTCGTCACTAATGCTAGAGTACCCAGAGGAAAGGACTTCACGCTGCTGTACGACCTCTTTGCGCAGGTCGAACTTGGTGACGCGGGCGAACGCGCGGTCGGCCGCTCGGAGGGGTGTGCCCTGTCCATTGATCCTCACGAATGCGTCACGGACATCGTCTAGTCGCCGATGTTGCAAGTTCACGGAATAGATGCTGTAGTCGAGAAGCCGCTTTCGTACACGAAGCGCACGATTGAACAGGAGCTTCGGGAGGCCTGCGAGTCGTCTGCGATAGTCGTGCGCCAGGATCGCCTGCACCTGCACGTAGTGACGGGGGATCGCCGTGGCGCGATACGCGAATCGGACGACGTCCCCAGCGGCACCGACGTCGGCGTGTATTGCGTCGAAGCGGATCTCCTGACCAAAGTAGTTGGTAACGGCGGCACCGCTCAACTCTAGGAGTCGCCAAATCACAGAGAGGCGCTGCTGGCCATCCAGTATGAAGAGAATCTCGTCGTTTAGTTCTGAGTTGAAGGGTGGCAAGATGTTCATATCTTTGCGCAGCAGGAACTGCTGGGAGAGTCCTGCCTGCCACAGCAAAACGGTGCCGATCGGCAGACCACGGTAGATACTCTCCAGCAGTTGACACGACTTCGCTCGCGTCCAAACGAATTGCCGCTGCAGGAGGGGAACGGCAAATGCACCACGGAGGAACTCCTTCTTGAGGCGGCTGACTGTGAAGCTCTTGACCGTAATCATCTCTTACCCTCACACTCGTTCTTTCTTGTACCGTATTCGGGATTTCACCTACTCACGGTTGGGATATCAAGGGAACCGTGGCTGGCGGTCAGCGCCCCATCCGCCCGGTGGGCCGCCCAACTACTAAGTGAGTCGATCAATCTCTCTCAATCAGCGATTCCATCAATATGGGCAATCGTATAATCTTTTTCGCCACTTAACAATGACAAACATGACCCGACAAATACTGCATTATTGTCAGCCTTTGGTGGCTACAGGGAGCCCGAATCAATCCCAAGCTGATCCGTCGGACTATGAGCCCGCTGGCCACCGCAATTCTCACGTGGGTATACACCCGCGTCGTGCTTGCATCACCGTGTCCGAGTAGCTCTTGAATCGTCCTGATGTCATAGCCGTCTTCCAGTAGATGTGTAGTGAAGGAATGGCGAAGGGTGTGACGGCTTGCAGGATCGGGGTTCCCAGGAAACAGCACGGCCCTTCGGGGCGCGTTACGTCCCAAAGGGCCACAAACGTGCATTCATTCAGCCCGAGGCTGCGCAGGTGCGATTACCGGTCTTCGCCAACCGCCAAGTCGTAATATCCCGTGCAACAGGATAGGAAACCGAGCCGCTATAGAAATTCGATCTGGCCATGCATCTCGTCTGCATCCAACACCTGATGGATCACCATCAGCCCACGAATAATATCCGTGACTGGGGTTTGCTGCGGCGCGTAAACGATACCGCTGTGATCCACACCCGCGGCATGCAAGCGAAGGAAGTCGTCGTCCTGGGTGAGTATCACCCGACCCTCGCTCCGGGCTCGCTTCAAGTGGTTTGCATCAGAAGCGCCAAGCATTCGCGCCTCCGACGCCGTGAGTACGTCCACTCCACGCTGGCGCAACCCCCGCACAACAGCTTTCGCAACATGCTCATCCGCGTAAAACTTAATCTTCTGCGGCATGCAGCTTCTGTTGTAGCTTCGAAGGAGTGCTCCCCCTCAGGGTCTTGACGAAGGCCTTGCTCTCCTCGATGTCGCGGTCGATCTCGGATCGATGGTCGTAGTAGTAGGCGAGTGCAGCATGGATATCGGCTAGGGTCAAGTCGTACTCAGCAGCAATCTCGTCAACACTTTTGCCGATCCGCTCATGCCAGATCACAATGCTGTGCACCGTAATGCGATGCCCTGCAATACGAGGCTTCCCGCCGGCAATCCCAGGGGTCACCTCGATATGCTGGTCAAGCGTTTTTATGGTCACACTGTTTCTCCCTTCGCCCTATTCTTTCGCGCCGCCTATATGACCACCGGCTATTCTTGCACGTGTATATATTTCACATGGCCGTCGTTGGGCTGGGTGTCGTTCCTCAACCCAGCGTACGGCGTTGCGCTGAGATCAGTCTTGGAGGGTGTGGAGCTGTTCGAGTGAGGCGCTGTCGTCGCCGTCGAGGTTCAGGGCCGCCATGAACTCCCCGATGGCCAGATCACGCATGCCCAGCCGCTTGTAGGCAAGTCCCAGGTGAAAATGAGACGAGGCATCCTCAGGATTCTCGGAGACCACCTGTAAGAACTCCCGAATCGCGTCCTGCCACTGCCGTTTCCGCTCATAGATGATGCCAAGGTTGTAGTGAACAATGATATGCGTGGGGTCCGCGTCCAGCACCTTCCTGAAACTCTGTATGGCCAAGTCCAGCTTGCCCAGATGGAAGTAGGACTTGGCCATCCGGTAGTAGGCCCAGGGGTTGGCCGGATCCAACGTCAGGATCTTCTTGGCGGCTTCGATGGCGGCGTGGAACATGCACCGCCGGTAATACCAGAGGCTGAGTTGAAAGTGGGCATCGACGTGCGTGGGATCCACGATAATCACCCGCTGCATCTCGGCGATGGCTTCTTTGACCTGCCGCGACCGAAGGAACTCCAGCGCAAGCCGATAGCGCGCCTGGACATTTTCAGGGTCCAGCTCAACGGCCTTGCGGTGGGCCTCAAGGGTTATCGGGACCGTCTCGTCTTGCATCTCGGTCTTCTCCCTCACAGAGGCAGCCAGGCAATGATGTCGTTATCTTACCGCCGGCCTGAAACGGAGGTCAAGATGTTTAAAAACAGCGCTCAGCTAACAGCTATCAGCTCATAGCTGAGCGCTGATATCCTGTTCTTCGATGGGCAGGCTCTCGATTCGTGTCAAGTGGACCCGGGTGGGATACGGCATTTCGATCCCCTCTTTCTCAAAGGCCGCCTTGATCCGCTTTCGAAACTCCCGAGCCACCTCCCATTGTCGCTGGGGCAGCGTCTTGACCAGCACCTTGATGATGACTTGAGATTCGCCGAATGACTCAATACCGAGAACCTCCGGCGGCTCCAGGATCAGCGGACCCATCCGCTCATCTTTTGCCAGCTCCTGTCCGGTCCGTTGCAGCACCTCGACAACCCAGTCAATATCCTCGTCGTAGGCGACGCCGATATCCAGTGCGACCCGCGACCACTCCTTCGTCAGGTTCGAAACGACCTTGAGCTCGCTGTTGGGAATAAAATGCACCGCCCCGCTGCTGAAATCCCGCAGGATCGTCACCCGCAGGTTGAGTCGCTCCACCGAACCGCTGATCTCGCCGGTCTTGATGACGTCGCCCACCGCAAACTGTCCCTCAAGGATGATGAAGAAGCCGGCGATGACATCCTTGATCAGACTCTGAGCGCCGAAGCCCACGGCCAGCCCTACCACACCCGCGCCGGCGATGACGGGCGTAATATCCAACCCTAGCTCCTGAAGTCCCATCATCGTCGCGATGATCACGATGACCGTCGTTCCGACGGTCTTGACGATGCCGGCGAGCGTCAGGGCGCGCTTTTCCTGCTCGCTAACCTGGCCGTTGCCTTGTTCCGTTACGGCCCGGACGACCCGATCCGAGGCCAGCTTCAGGAGGTGAACCAGGAGCAGGCTTCCCGTGACGATGATCCCCAGGCGCACGCCGCCGGTCCGCAGCCAATAGAGAAACTCCTCAACTGCTCCGGCGTTTATCACGTCAACGCGACCTCCACCTGCCCTTCCCACATTTCACCAGGATCAAGGCGGAGATCCCAGGTCGGCATGGCGGCTACGCCCTGTACTGTCCGTTCATATCCGTCCTCCGACTGCGAGACGGTTGCTACCAGATGGCTGTATAGTATTGCAGGATGGTTGAGTTCGATGCGAAGCTGGGGTGTTGGCCCGTTGGTGGATACAGTGAAGCGCTCGACGGCGGCCGCGTACGTCGGATTATCAAGCGAGACGCGCTGGTCGCCTAGCATAATGACCGATTGCCCATAGGCGAGGCCCGGCAGAAAGAAGTTCAGCTCCACCCCGAAACGAATATCCAGGCGGTCGTGTCCCTGATTCTGCATCCGGTAGAGCACTGTGAGGCGCCGATTATCCATAAAGGCGTATTCCTTCCGCAAAAGGACCGGATGACTGAGATCGGACTCGGTTCGAACCCGCCCCACTCGATCAAGGGCGACGCCACCACTCGTCGGCGTGAAGCCCCACAGGGCCTCAATGAAGTCGCCCCGCTCGTCCAGGCGGCCGCTGAGCCAAGCCGATAGCGGATCGACTTCTGTGAAGAAATGATCCAGAAATGCTGCCCGTTCCCATTGATCATAGCAGAGCGCGTTCACAAGATCGGCCGGCGCCGCCCGCTGCAGATCGTGAATCCCTGGGATCCCCTCGTGCGTCTGTTGTTCAGGGTGCGCTGCGGCGCGCCGGATGGCATCGTGATAGAGTTCCGGACGGCGCGTGAGCGTATTGAGAAGATTGATCTCGCCGGCAAAGTCGGTCCATTCTACCAGCCGACCGCCGCGATGCGGCTGAATCTGGGCCGAGCCGCGGCTGCTCGATATCCAGACCTCCGGCGCCCCATCGCTATCGACATCGGACAGTTCCACCTTGACTTTCTGGCGGCGGCGGATGAGCGCCTCAGCGCGCGCGAGATGCCGCCAAATCTCGTGTCGCAAATGAGGCAGATACAGGCCGCCGAATATCCCGTGCCAGTAGCTGTCGTTACACTGAGCCGCGAGCAGCTCAAGCCTGGCCCGGTTGGCGCCGCGCCCTGTCGGCAGCAGTCGGCCGAGCGCCAGACCCTTTTTGTGGGCCCGGTTCGCCTCGGGATATCGGATCAGGAAATGCTTCCAATGTCCTCCGCGGAGGTGGGGCATGAACCGATCGGCATCGGGGCCGAGACGGCTCTTCAACTCCTCAAACCGCCGCCCTCCGTCCGGTCCGAGCGACCATTCTTCCATCTCGACATATGAGCAGGTGGGAAGGTAGCACAGGCCGGCGGGAGCAACATGATCCAGCGCCTCGCTGACCGTCTGCGTGGCGAGCCAGTCGCCGGCGCCTTCCAGAAGGTCCAGAAACCCTTTCAGCCATCCGTCCTTATAGACCCACTGCGCGGTCCCAGGCCAGCCGCCGAACTTCTCACCATCATCGGCAGCAATGGCCAGCCGCCCGCCCATCCGCGCGATCCGGCGCAGGTGTGCCTCAATCTCGGTAGGCGGGCGAAACGGGATCAGATAACGAAGCGTCTTATCGATCGGGAAGACCGCCAGCAATTTATCTTCCCCTTCGGTCAGGTAGTAGTCGTGCAGTCGCTCGGCCTCAAATCCTGACGTGAGGAAGGCTCGGTCATCCATCAAGACATAGGCGATCCCCGCATCGACCAGTGACGGGATGATGGCGCTGTCCCAGATCCGCTCGGTGAGCCACAGGCCGCGCGGGCGAACACCGAAACGGGACCGAAGGCGCTCGTTCATCAGCGTGATCTGGGTAATGCGGTCCTCGTGTGGAATAGCCGCCAGGACCGGCTCGTACAACCCTCCCGACAGCAGTTCCAGCCGACCGCGCTGGACCAGGTCGCCGATAAGATCCAGGTAATCCGGGGCCCGGCGCTCCAGCCACAGCAACAGCGGCCCGCTCAGGTGCAGGGTAAATTTGAGCGCCGGCCTGGCGTGGATGGCCTCCAGAAAGGGTCGGTAGGCCCTGTCGGTCAGCGCCTGGATCACCTCATCAAAATTGCCCAAAGGCTGATGATTGTGCAGGACAAGCAGAAAACTGAGCGTGTCCCGACCGCTGCCAAGCGTCTGCCCAGAAGGTCCATCCATCATATTTTCAATGCTCCTTAGACAAGGGACGGATATGATCCGATGAAAGTCCCCGTACCGGCTCCTATGTGGTTGTGGGCTTGAGAATCAACCCGCTCAATGGAGGCAGGGTGAGGAGCAACGAGAACGGCCGTCCATGGTCCGGGATCGGCTCTGCCGCAACGCCCCCACCATTCCCGAGATTGGTGCCGCCGTAGATCGCCGCGTCTGAGTTCAACAACTCCATATAGTAGCCCCCGATTGGCACACCGATGCGATAGCCATATCGGGGTACGGGGGTGAAGTTGCAGACCACGACGATGAAGTCGTCCGGATTCCGAGCGCGCCGCAGGAACGAGACGATGCTCCCCTGCCAGTCATGGCAGTCGATCCACTCGAATCCGTGAGGGTCGAAATCGACCTCGTGCAGGGCTGGCTGGCATCGGTACAGCCGGTTCAGGTCCTGTACCAGCCTCTGCAACCCTTTGTGGTGGGGGCCTTCCGTGAGCAGATGCCAGTCCAGGTTTTGGTCGTGATCCCACTCGCGCCACTGGCCGAACTCGCCTCCCATGAACAGGAGTTTCTTCCCCGGTTGCCCGTACATATAGACATAGAAGCCGCGCAGACCGGCGAACTTCTGCCAGGTATCGCCCGACATCTTTCCAAGCAGCGAGCCCTTCCCATGCACTACCTCGTCGTGAGAAAGGGGCAAGACGAAATTCTCGCTGAAGGCGTAGAGCAGACCGAAGGTCAGATTGTTGTGATGATAGCTTCGATGAATCGGATCGAGCGCTATGTACCCGAGCATGTCATGCATCCACCCCATGTTCCACTTCAATCCGAAGCCGAGCCCGCCCGTATAGGTCGGACGCGAGACCTGGGGCCATGCAGTCGATTCCTCAGCAATCGTCATCACGCCGGGATGGCGCTCGTAGACCAGTTCATTGAAGCGCTTGAGGAAGGCGACGGCCTCCAGATTCTCGTTGCCGCCGTAGATGTTGGGGACCCACTCGCCGGGCTGGCGGGAGTAGTCCAGGTAGAGCATCGAGGCGACCGCATCCACTCGCAAACCGTCCAGGTGATAGCGTTCAAGCCAGAACAGCGCATTGCTCAGCAGGAAATTATCCACTTCTTTTCGGCCGTAATTGAAGATGAGCGTGCCCCAGTCGCGATGCTCGCCCTTGCGGGGGTCTTCATGCTCATAGAGGCAGGTCCCATCAAAGTAGACCAACCCGTGCGGGTCGCGGGGGAAGTGCGAGGGAACCCAGTCAAGGATCACGCCGATCCCGTGCTGGTGCAGGTAATCCACGAAGTACATGAAGTCGGTGGGCGTTCCATACCGGCAGGTTGGCGCGAAGTAGCCGATGGTTTGATACCCCCACGAGCCATAAAACGGATGTTCCGTAATCGGAAGCAGCTCGACATGGGTATACCCCATCCCGGTTGCATAATCGGCAAGCCGATGCGCCAGCTCCCGGTATGTCAGGAAATCATTCTCCGCTTCATGCGCCCGCATCCAGGAGCCCAAATGTACTTCGTAGATGGCCATGGGTCGCTCAAGCGGGTTCTGTTGAGTGCGCGCTTCGATCCACAACGTGTCTCCCCACTGATACGCATCGATGTTGAACACGCGCGAGGCGGTCCGGGGTGGCGACTCGAAGGCGAAGGCGAACGGGTCGGCTTTGAGGGCCAGAGGCTCCCCCGATTGCGACTTGATCTCGAATTTGTACAGCGCGCCCTCTGTCAGCCCAGGGATAAAGAGATCCCAGATGCCGTTTCCGGGGTGGTTTCGCATCGGATGACGACGGCCGTCCCAGCGATTGAAGTCTCCGACCACGCTAACGCTTTTGGCATTGGGGGCCCAGACCGCAAAGCCTACCCCGGGCGCGCCACCAAGGGTCATCAGATGAGCCCCCAACTTCTCGTAGTTCCGGAGATGGCTGCCCTCGCCCATCAGGTACAGGTCATAGTCGCTCAAGGTCGAGGAAAAGCGGTAGGGGTCCTCGACCTCACACCACTGTTCCTGCCGATCCACTACACGTAGTCGATAGGGAAAGAGGCCGTCTCGGTTCGGGACGATGGCCTCAAAGAGTCCATCCGGGTGCACGAGCTCCATGGGCTGATCCTTGCTCACGCCGTCAGCAGGGACGACCGTCGCCTCCCTGGCGTCCGGGAGGAAGGCCCGCACGGCGACGGCGAACTCAGCGCCGACATTTACCTGATGCGGGCCCAGCACGGCGAACGGATCGCTATACTCACCCTGAACGATCGCCTTAATCGCCTCAGCAGCAAGGGTGGAAGGCATCAGTAACCTCCGAATAACAGTATTGGGTGAAACGGCATAATGATCTCAAAGATAACACCATCCTCACCTTCATTTCAATCGCTGTCCCTGTCCGAAGGCGAGAATAAACATTGGTTTGTCCAAGGCCCCGTGTTATCCCTTCTCTCCTAATCGACTACAATCCCGAGCGCCTCGCCAAGGGAGACGAAATGGCTCACCCATTCCTGCGCCTCAGCGTCTCCCTGGTCACGCTTGTCGCGAAGTGCGGGATAGGCCCACTGGAGCAGTTCAGAATAGACGTTCTGGACCTCCCACAGATCTACCTCGAAGGGCAGAGCCCGTGCCAGGCTCACCATCACTTCGAGTCGCTGCAGAAGCGGGATATCGGCGGGCTGTACCCGAAACTCCTCAGCCAGCCGATCAATCGTCTGCTTCAACGTATACCCGAGGCCGGAGGTATCGAGCTCTACGCGCCACATCCTGGCGTCTGTTAACAGGGCTTGGATACGGTCGCGATCGGGTGCCTCTTCCTGAAAGCTCCGGCGGAGATCGGTGTTCAGGACGATCTCTGCCGCCGCATAGAAGACCTTGGGCAACGGCATACCGAGCGTGCTCAGAAAATGCATCAGTGGAGCATGGTGCTCGTAGAGCTGGCGATAGCTGGCCTCGGCCTCGGCCATGGTCGATTCCAGGATAAGGTGGAACACCTTGCGCTGCTCGTCGAGAAAGAGCGACTTGAGCGAGTAGATGGACGCTCCGAAGTGTCTGTCCAGGAGTCGGATGACCTCCGGGAGGTCCGCGCGGGAAAACGTCTCAGCCAACTCCTGCGCCATGGCGTGATCGGCCTCCTGATCCTGAAACGTCCGGATACCGCAGTTCAGATTGTGGTCACCCATGTGCAGAACCCCGAAGCTGAGTCTCGCCGATTCCCGTGTGATCCCACAGGTAACCCGTACCCGCCCCACCGCCAGTTTCGTCCTGCCGGCCTCAATGATCCGGTGATCCTCGCAGTCAACACTGTAGCAGTACGCCTTGGCTGGCTCACCATACGTATTAAAAAGGGAACTCATTACGTAATGGGCGCCGACCGTGTGGAGGTCTATCATTGCAGGCTTCACGAACTTCTCATAGACGCGGCGACCGTCTTGATGCTCGGGAAGGTTGCTCCTGGCTCGCTGCAGCCTGTCCAGGAAAGGGGCCTCATACGAGTCGCCAAACAGCTCTTCGGCCAACTGGATGGCACGCCCGGCGTACTGGATGACCTGCACGGTCTCTATCCCGGAAAGCTCGTCGAAGAACCACCCGCAGCTCGTGTACATGAGCATCGCGTGCCGCTGGAGTTCCAGGAGCTTGAGCGCCGTGATCTGCTCGGCTTCGCTCAGTTCCCGAGCGGTATGCCGGTTTAGGAACCGCTCGAGGCTCTCAGGTGAGCGGTCGAGGATCACCTCGATGTAGTCGTTTCGAGCCGCCCATGGATTCTTCAACATCCGACGCCCCTCCTCCTCATAGCGAGGCGCCAGCGTGTCCCTGAGCCAGTCCATAGCCTCCCGCAGCGGGGCCCTCCATGCCTGGTTCCACCCCGGATGCCCCCCGGAGTTGCAGCCGCAGTCGCTCCGCCACCGTTCCACCCCGTGGGCACAGCTCCAAGAGGTCTGTTCCACGATCTGGACCTGGTGGGTGGGCGGATGTCTTTCCAGGTACTCGCCGTAGTTGGTGAGACGCGCGAGATTGTTGGACTCAATGTAGTGGAGGGCATAGGCCAGCGCCATATCCCCAAACCGATGATGGTGACCGTAGGTCTCGCCGTCGGTCGCGATGTGGGCGAGCTGGGGCCAGGTCCGTGCGTCGGAAAAACCGCTGACGATGCGATGGGCCAAGTCTTCGCCTTTCGTGAGCAGGCGCTCGAAGGCGACTGCGTGCGAAATCGGGCCGTCGTAGAAGAAGATGTTCAGTTTTCGACGTGAAGGCAGGTATAACTGGTAGGCCATCGTCGGGTCGATGCGCCCGTCGCTAACGTTTCGCCAGGCGCGGCGGCCGATCAGCCGCACCCGGCTCGCCTGATGGGGCGCAAGGATCGTAAACCGGATTCCGCACTCCGCCAGGATATCAAGGGTCTCGATATCCGCAGCCGTCTCCGGCAGCCACATCCCTTCCGGCTTACGGCCGAAGCGATGCTCGAAATCGCGGATACCCCAGTACACTTGGGCGGCTTTGTCTCGCCGGTTGGCCAGCGGCAGGATGATATGACTGTGGGCCTGGGCGAGGGCGGAACCGTGCCCCGAAAAGGTCTTCTGACTCTGTCGATCGGCATCGAGAATCGCCCGATAGACATGAGGCGCCTTCTCCTGCAACCAGGCGAGAAGGGTAGGGCCGATGTCGAAACTGATGTTAGCGTAGTTGTTTACGATCCTCATGATCCTACCCTCACCGCTCAGAATGCGGGAGGTCGCATTTGGGGCATAGCACTCGCGGGTGATCCGTTCATTCCAGTCGTGGTACGGATAGGCCGAGTCCTGCAGCTCAATCGCTTCGAGCCAGGGGTTCTCTCGCGGGGGCTGATAGAAATGGCCGTGGATACAGATGTAGCGTTCCATCTAGCGTTCGCAGTTCCGGCTGCGTCTTGCGGTCATGAGGTGAGAAAAGCCAGTATAGTGAGGTAATCAGTGACGTGCCGGGTAATCAGAAATTCTCGTCGGACATACTCCCGACCCGCCTCCCCCATGCGGGCCATCAGCACGGGGTTGTTCAGCAGATATCGAATCCGGAACGCCGCGCCTTCTATCGAGTTCACCGTGTAGCCGGTCACATCGTCGATCACTTGGACAGTAATCCCACCGCTGGCGCCTCCCACGACCGGCTTGCCTTTCCACATGGCCTCAGCCACCGTGAGGCCGAAACCTTCCCGGAGAGACTTTTGCAAGATAATCGTAGCGGCTCGCTGGAGCGCATTGATCTGCAGGTGAGCATCGGGCGGGAGTTCAAGAATATGGATATCCGGATCATGGCCCGCCTCTTCCCGCACCTCCGCGAGCACCTCTTGTCCCTCCGGATCATCCTGGGCCGTTCCGCCCGCCAGAATCAGGTGACAGTCGTAGTGTTTTTTGACCAAACGGTAGGCCTTGATCACGCCGACAGGATCCTTAAAACGGTCGAACCGGGAGACCTGCAAAAGAATCGGCTTGTCCCTGGGGATGTCCATCCGCGCCAGCATCTCGTCTATCTCGTCCGTGCTCAGTTCACGATTCTTATCGCTGAGCGGGTCAATAGAGGGATATACGAGGAACTGTGGGATCGGGATCTGTTGCGAAAATTTTGGCAACGAAAAAACCGCCGCATTATATCCGGCAACGTACTTCCTCAGGTGACGCCAAACCTGCCGTTGCGGATGCGACAGATCGATATGACAACGCCAGACCCACTTTCCTTCGGCAGGACGGTAGTTGATGAGCGGCGCCGGTTGAGGATCGTGTATCAGCACTAAGTCCCCTTCGAGCGGCAGGTGCCGTGCGTTTTCTCGATTGATCTCCGCATAGTGGTTGAGCATCGCTTTGGTGATCAGCTCTTCCCGCCCCTGGAGAGCGTTGTGAAGGGCCTTGGTGACAGCGAAGAAGGCGGCATCCCCTTTGATCACCTCCCAACGGGCATCCACCCCAAGATCGGTCATGATCGGCACCAGCCGATTGAGGATCTCGGCCACCCCGCCACCGTATCGGGTGGAGTTGACATGAAGGAACCGTCTGCCTCGTACGCGCTCTCCGAGACATCGTAAAAACTGCACGGTCCCTTTGGGCGTGACCGTTCGATAGTCGTCAAGGCTTACCGCATTCATAGATCCTGTCCCCGACTCAACACCTGCCCACAGTACACCAGCATCTGACTCCGTAGCCGTTCCAGGCCCCCGGCGTAAGGGTCCAGGGCCTGCACCCTGGCGGCCAGTGACGGTAAGTTGAGGCGGTCCCCCAGCCAGGCGGAGAAGTGGGTTCGCGCTTGCTTCAGGCGCACCCTGGCCTCAATGGCATGATAGTAAATGGTCGTCTCATCTACGTCGCTCAGGGCCTGTGTAAATTCCTCAAGAGTGTATGCCTCAAATCCCGTCGGCACCCCCATGATTGTGGACTCAATAAATTCGAACGGCTCGCCATAGACAACACGGGGAATCACCGTGATACTCTCCAGGTGAGCGTCGATCACGGAGACGATGGCGTCCCTCAAATCGGACAGCGACTCGAAGCTTAGAGGATCTACGACTGCAAGGCGCTCGCCCAGAACCCGGTCGCGAACCTGGACAGCAGTCCAGGTGGCGAAGTCGTTGGAGTACATCCCAGCCCTATACTGGTGCCGAAGCAAGGGGCTGTGGGTATGATAGTAGACCGAATGGAGTGGAACCTGCCGCAGCAGATCCGCCAACTCCTTTTCGGTCTTCGCCTTCAATCCCAGCATCTGCCGCAGTTCAACGCAGCCGTAAAACGCAAACGGCACTTCGGCACGCTCCCACATTTACGCTATCCTTTCTGCGCTCTTATCCGGTTGTTCGGCGCTTACGGCAGGATCGCGAAGGAGACCCAGGACCTGATATGGGGAAGCCGCCAGCTCCAGCATCCCGCTTGACTCGAGTGCTTCCCCGGAACTCATATAGCCCCCTGGCCCGCCCCACTCTTTGGCGGCGCTGTCCAGCACGGTGATCCACGGTCCCCAGGGAATAGGGATTATCGTCTTGCGAGACTCACCGCCAAAATGAAAAACGACAAAGCTTTCCTCCCTCTGAGGTAGCGTCCGATGGAGACAGAGCGTCCCATTCCCCGCAAGGGTAGAGACAATCTGCCGCTTCCTCTCGACGATCCCCAGGCAAGTGTGGATCTTACGCAGGCGGATCAGCTCCCTATAGAAATCGAGAAGCTGGCGGTGAACCGGCTCGGTCCTGAGCTCCAGATTCAGTCTTGACCGCTCGAAGGTTGCCGGATCCTGCGGATCAGGAACTTCGCCGGTCCAAGCCACTCTCGCGAACCCCTCCATGCGGCCTTGCCGCACTGCCTCTGCCAGCGTCTTGTCGAAGAAGCTGGTGAAATACTGAAATGGGGCCGGTTCACCATACTCCTCCCCCATGAACAGGAGCGGAACATACGGCGACCAGAGGACCAACGCGGCCGCCAGCTTGACCGCCTCAAACGGAATAAGGGTGACCAGGCGCTCACCTTTCGGCCGGTTGCCGACCTGATCGTGATTTTGCGCAAAGACAACGAAGCTCTCTCCAGGGATGTGGCGTGCGCTTGCACCATGCGGTCGTCCGCGAAACATAGAGTATTGACCCTCGTATACAAAACCGTGCGAAAGCGCGTGAGCGACGTCATCGAGTGCGCCGAAATCCATGTAATAGCCGTTACGTTCACCTGTCAGTCGTGCGTGGACAGCGTGGTGGAAATCCTCGTTCCACTGTCCGGCCAAGCCGTACCCTCCCTCCCCAACCGCTGTGGCGGCTCTTGCATCGTTGAGATCGCTCTCTGCGATGATCAGGACGGTGCGGCCAAGCCGTTTGGCCTGCGCCTGGACGGCGTTATTCAGTTCTTGGAGGATATGGACCGGGCTCTCATCAAAAATACCATGGATTGCATCAAGGCGAAACGCATCGATATGGTATTCGGTGATCCAATACAGCGCGTTGTCGATGATGTATCTCCGAACGCCGATCGAGCCTTGGCCATCGTAGTTGATGGCCTCGCCCCAGGGGGTCTTGTACCGATCGGTGAAGTAGGGGCCAAAATCGCGGAGATAGTTGCCTTCTGGCCCGAGGTGGTTGTAGACCACGTCGAGCACGACGGCCATCCCATTCCGATGGCACGCATCAACGAGCGCTTTCAATCCATTGGGACCACCGTATCCGGAGTGTGGGGCGTACAGGCTGACGCCGTCATAGCCCCAACCACGTCGTCCAGGAAATTCCGCCACGGGCATCAGTTCTATGGCTGTGACTCCGAGTTCTTCGTGAAGATAAGATAAAAGAGGGATGACCGCCATAAAGGTCCCCTCCTGGGTAAATGTTCCGACGTGAAGCTCATAGATGATGAGCTCTTTCATGGTAAGACCATACCACCCCGCGTCCCCCCACATGTAGGCACTCGGGTCTACGATGGCTGATGGGCCATGAACACCGTCAGGCTGCCACCGCGAGACAGGGTCCGGCCGCCTATGGATCCCCTTGATCAGATACATGTAACGACACCCAAGCGGCACGCCTTCCAAGATTGTTGTGAAGATCATGTCATCGTCACAGTTCATCTCGACTCGCCGGGGATTCGCAAACGGCTCGATGATCAGGCTCATGCGCGTACAATGAGGCGCCCAGACCTTAAATGACACCCGGCTTCCGGCCTCCAGCGGCGTTGCACCCATGAAGAGGCTCCATGGTGCAAGAGCATCGTTTCTCTGCGCTGGCTGTTCGCTCACGTGGACAGCTCCAAGAGGGCTACCGGAAAACTGGCGAATATGTGGCTGAGCGGCAGCGCCGCCACCCCCTCGCTTTCGACGGCCGTCACTGTCTCTCCGGTAAAGATATTGCGGTAACACTGACCGGCCGTCCCGTCCGGGAGTACAAGGGAAGCGTCTTGCCACACCTCCTCACCGATCGGGGGTTCTTCCGGGAACTGAGCGAGCCTTGAAAAGAACGTTGCGGCAAGCATCTGCGGCACACGGCTCACGATTCCCATTTTTGGGGTCCAGGTAAGCCGTGAAAAGAACCTCGGGGCGACCACGACAATCAGTTGGTCGTTGCTTTTCCGTGTAAAGGCACAGAGATGGTCTTGCCTGCTGCCGCGGCCTTCAAGGGGGAGATAATCCCCTTCGAGGAACAATTCCTGGTGCGCTCTACGGTAGCGGAGCGTGAGGTGCGTAACAAAGAGCTTGATCCTGCCGTCCTCCTTCCCGCTCAGGAGCTCTCGCGCCACTTCGGCGAGATCCCCGTCCGGCCTCGCAATTTGGTCTTTCAGGGTCTTCAACATCCGTCGCCGAGCCTCGTAATCGACCGGCCTGCGGTTGTCGGGATCGACGAGACTAAAATCCAAGATCTCGTTTCCCTGGTAGATATCAGGAATCCCGGGAGACGTGAGCTTGAGGAGAACCTGGCTGAGGGAGTTATAGATCCCGTAGGCCGCTACCCCTCGCTGAAACGCCTTCAACTCGTCAAGGAATGGATTGCGTTTGGAGTCATCCAAAATCGCGTCGACGAAAGCCTGAAGTGCATCATCATACGCCTTATTGGGATTGATCCAGCTCGTGTGAACCTTCGCCTCTTTGGTGGCCTTCTCCATATAACGCTGGATTCGATCCTTAAACATGCTGCCGGCCGTCTGATCTATCGACTCGAAGGGCCATGCGCCAAGAAGGGTCTGGTACAGCAGATACTCATCGTTGCGATCAGGAGCCGGTTGGTCATCGATGAGGGGTTTTTTCTTCCTGTTGAGCTTACCCCACCGGCCAAGGCAGGCCTTCCACTCGTCCGGGATCTCGGAAAGAACATTGATCCTGGCCCGCACATCCTCGCTACGCTTGGTATCGTGAGTGGACGTCGCCAACAGTGCGTACGGCCACAATTCGCGCCGCTGCGCATTCGCCCTGTGGAAGGTGGTAAGCGAAACCCCGAACTCCTCAGGATTCCCCCCTACTTCGTTGAGGGACAACAGACGGTTATAAATATAGAAGGCGGTATCTTCTACGCCCTTCGCCATAACCGGGCTCGTGCACTGTTGAAACTTCATGACGAAATCCCTCTGCTCGCGCTGGTCTTGCGATTCCAGGTAATCGGGGAACCTGAGGCAGAGGATGTCGCGAATGAAGTCGAATATGGAGACATTGATGGTGGGATTTCGCCTTTTCGCCATCGCCACAGCACGATAGATCGCTGATCGATCGCCGTCGGAGATGCTCGCGTCGCTTGGTCCAACGTAGGTTCTGTAGACCGGGAAGCAGGCGATGATCTCTCGCAGTGCATCAGTGAGGCTGAACAGCGTAAAGTCTCTGGACCACCGGTTTTTTTCGGAAATCCGGTTCAGGCGATGCCCCAGCACGTTGATCTCGCCCGACATGGCGGTCTGCATGATGAGCTTCTTGGTTTCGTAGGTGAGACGTCGGAAATCTATCTTCAGATTCGTAAACCTGCTGCAGATATCTTCAAGACGCTTTCCATTCGCACTATCTACAAAGAGACCGTTCAGATGATTCAGAAAGTCGTATCCCGTGGTCCCATCAACGGCCCACCATTCCGGAAGCCTTTCGCCCCTCATCAGGATCTTTTCGGCAATGATGTAGAAGGCGCGCCGGAAGGGCGATTGCCGCTCCCCCTCGCACTCCTCATCATACCGCTTCAGCAGTTGCGCTTCTGCCGTCTTCCAGTCGTTATCCATGTATTGCGCGTTGGACTCGAGAAGATTTCGGCATGCCGCCAGAAACACGACGCGCTGCAATCTTCGGAAATACTCGGTGGGGTCGTACAGACCATCGGGATGATCGATCCTGAGACCGCCGACCTTCCTCTCGCCGATCAGTCGAAAGATCAGTTTGTGGGTCTCCTGAAACACATGGGGATTTTCCATCCTGATAGCGGCGAGATCATTGATATCGAAGAATCGGCGGTAGTTGATCTCTTCGCCGGCTACACGCCAGAAGGCCACACGGTAGACCTGGGCCGCCAGGAGGCTGTCCAATAGATCAAAGCTTTGCGGATCTCCCTTGTTTCCATTGAAGATGTTGACATTCTCCCGAATAAATTGTTTCACATCCGCACACTCATCAGAAAGCTTCGCGAGTCGTTTTTTGATAACCTCTTTTTCACGCTGCCTCTCAACGACCTTCTCGGAATCGGTATCTGTTGTGGGAGGTAAATGGCTCAGCGCCGTGATGATACTTTGGAATTCCAAAAAGTGGGGGTTTTCTCCTCCAAGTAATTCACCTAGCGCATCGAGGCGATATTGGAGGATTTGGGTGTATTGGCCGGGCTCTATCGGCAACTTTCTATCCTGATACCATACAGTAAACGCCCCCTCCGCAAAGGTTAGGAGGAACTCCTGATTCTCCAGGACCTTGCCGTATTGATCGCTGAGGATAGGAAGTAACACCTTATTCCTCAGTTCGGCCTTCACGGGAGTCCAGTCGATGTCAAAATAGTGCGCATACGGAGAACTGGGGCCATTTTCCAGAACATCCAACCACCAGACATTGGTACTGCCTGAAATCCCCATATGATTTGGCACCCAATCGAGGATGAGGCCCATCCCGTGTCTTTTCAGTTCACCCACAAACTCGTTGAACCCTCTCTCTCCACCGAGTTCCGGGTTCACGAGATTGTGATGAGAAATGCCGTAGCCGTATGAGTTGCCAGAAGCCGCCTGAAGGATTGGAGATGCATAACAATCACTGATCCCCAGTTCATAGAGATAGGACACCAACTGCTTGGCATCATCAAAGGTAAAGACCGGTTGGAATTGAAGGCGGTAGGTAGCTACCGGGAACCTGCGCATCGCAGAAAGGGTCCCGCGGGCACCTTCGAACATCTCATCCACTACACGCAACGTTGCCATCTACGTTACCTGAGTCATCCGAAATCTCTTTCATTATAGCATGCTACGGCAGCCTCATTTCTCGAGCACCATCTTCTCGCCTTCCTTTTTGGCTTTGCCGCTCTCACGTGGCGAAGGGATCACTCTTTGTCAATCATCATTCACAAGGAGAAAAGGCGACTCTCATTTGGGAGAGTCGCCTTTTCCGGCCTGTTCGGATCGGCTCAATCCTTTGTGATGGACTGAGCGGTCAGTGTCCCGTCAGCCTCGGTGTAACTTACTGTCACCTTGTCGCCCGGCCTGAGGTTCGCCAGAGCCCCTGTAGCGTGCTCCACGACGTTGAAGGCCATCTCCTGCTCTTCCAGGAAGTCGGTAAAAATGTGGCTGATCAACATGGCGGCCTTCTTCGTCATACGGAAGGTCATGTCCGTAGCCCCAGTATTGATCACCAGCACCTTCGCAAGGGGCTCTGCCGAGACCACCTCGCCGGTAATTGTCTTTACCGCAGCAAAGGCTGTACCGATAAGGAACGCAAGGGTCGCCAGGATGGCGATCATGGTTGCTACCACTTTTTTCGGCATGGATGGTTCACCTCCTTATGATATAGGTTTAATTTGCAAGCTCCATGCCACAATCGAGCGCCGCATCTCTCGTCGTGACCAACTTCTCGATTTTTACGAACTGTTTGGATAACGTTCGAGCGTGAACTCTGGATACCTCGATCTCCTCTGCACACATTAGCGGGCAAGACCTAAACAGTGGCCTATAAAGGTTACCTTATAAGAATTTCATAGTTCAGTATCAGTGAAGATCCTCCACATTCGATCATCGAATAATGCGAGGCTAACATTGCAATCTGAAGCTCAACCATCATAAGGGAAAAAGGCGGCTCTCATTACGAGAGCCGCCTTTTTCAACCCTTTCGCATCGGCTTAACTGCCGGCAGGAAGCTTCCTGATAGACTCAGCGGTAAGCATCCAGCTAGGACCATCATGATAATTAGCAGGTGAGAAATCACTGAGGAAACTGCCTGTCGCCACTGTCACCATGTCACCCGGGTTAACAGTAGCCAAAGCCATTGCAGCCCGGTCTATCGCAGTGAAGGTCACCGGAAACCCCGAAACATTTATCGTCAGTTCCTGCCAGGAATGGTTTACCGAGATCACCTCACCGGTGATCATGTGAAGCGCAGACGCCACGCCACCCAAGGAAAGGACTAACAACATTGCACCGAGGGCGACCACCGCTTTTCGCCACATGGACATTCACCTCCCTTCGTATCAACCATAGGTCGCAGATAAGGTCACATCAAGGGAAGCGCACAAAAAGGATGCGTTCGCCAGCAAAATTAGGGTACTTGGATCATCCGAGTTGCCTTCCCTGGAGGGGCGGATTATTTCAAAGCGGGCAGCCGGCCGTCCGAAGGATCAATTGATCCAGCGGAATTAGAGGCTCTGCGTGAAGCTACTGAGGAGTCAGGGCGTGACTGATCGTTGCGCTGCACTCTCCGCCATTGGCGAAAGCAGTGCTCCCGGGGGAAGGCTGCCGAACTATAAGTGAGCCGCGAGCTTCCAGCGAGTGGGCGCCAGTGCCGGGTTAGGCTGGAATCTGTATCTTTTCGTACAGAAACTCAGGGGCGAAATCGGCTCCATTCGGCCAACAGAGCGTGTGGAAATCGGGGTGTACGGTAAACTTCTGGAAGACCGCAATGTCCTTGAGGGGCTCGAATATCTCACCGTAGAGTTCCTCCCTCAAATTCACGTCACCCTCTGTTCCATCCTCAAAGCGGATATGAATGGTGAAATCATGCGTGTATCGGGCTTCAACAACTTTCGGTATCATCGCTCTACTCCAACGGTGCAATCTTGTTGGCGGGACGTCCCGCCTGAATCAATGTCCAGTCCGCGAGAAGTTCATCATGGTGTAGATCGAGCCACTCCAGAACGTGACGCAAAGCCCGTTTTGGAAAATCTCCATGCACGACCCCGCTCTGTATCTCAACCGTGATCTGGTAGTCTCCATATACCGCGTGGAAATGCGGCGGCGCATGTTCGCGCGAAAATATGCCGATGACGATCCCTAAGAATCTCGACAGTTCAGGCATTGATAATATTGTATCAGTACCGCGCTATTTCTTCGACAGCATAACGAAAAGCTTGAGCACCGAGCGAAGGCGGCGCGAAACGCCGACGTAGCGAGTCCGCCTCCAAGCGCTTGTTAGGCATCTTTTACTCCAAGCTCTTTACGAGCCAACTCTTTAATCTCTGCTAAACACTTTTGAATTGCAGCGTATTCTTGATCGGCGTGGTCAAACCCTGACTCGGCATTCCGGGCTTGGCACAGTTTGTTTCTCCATTTCTATAACTGCCTCATACACCTTGGGGGATACGAGGAATGAAGAGGCATCTGCTATGCGCCAGACATTCCGCCTAGCTTCTTTGTATTTTTTCCAGTATTCATCCGTATCCGCTTTAGCAATTTCTCTACTCTCGATTGCGGCATCGAGATACTCGCTTGGATACCACTTCATATGATGCAGCGCCTCAACAAGCTCACTGTATGCATTCGCCTTGCGTTCCCACCAATTTTCAGAGCGAAATCTGCGGGTTGCTATATATGCCGCTAGGCACGCACCACCAACTGTGATTGCAGCTTGAGCAAGAAACTTTGCGATTTCAGCGTCCATTCAAGATGCCTAACTATTAGTGAGCCGCCCCTGAAACCGACAAAGGCTGGCGGCCTACTCCTGAATCGACTCGACTCACAAACAACGAATTAGCTTGTAATCTCCCACACTTAGCCCAACCGGTTAAGCGTATTCTGGCCGACACATGCTGCCGGCTTCGGCGGCGTATCCCGGTCGGCCTATAGCTGATGAGAAAGATATCGGCTGCCTCCGATAGCATTGCCGTTTATACCGGAGGGAATCGTCATGCTATTATAGCGTGGCGTGGTTGAGCGACGAAAAAGGATTGGCGAGGAATGGTGGAAGAGCCTCAAGTGATCTCAGCACAAAATCCTGCGATGGGTGTGGATGGCCTGAACGCGGCCCAGCAGGCGGCGGTCGTGCATGGCGATGGGCCGTTGCTCGTCATCGCCGGCGCCGGGACGGGAAAGACGACGGTCATCGCCCGTCGGATCGCCCACCTGATCACCGGCAAACAGGCCCGACCGGACCAGATCCTCGCCCTGACCTTTACCGAAAAGGCAGCGGCGGAGATGGAGCGCCGCGTCGACCTGCTGGTTCCGTACGGCTTCACCGATACCTGGATCTCTACCTTTCACGCCTTCGGCGACCGCGTTCTGCGGGAGCATGCCTTGGAAATCGGTCTGAGCCCCGACTTCCGCCTGCTCACGGAGCCGGAGCAGGTGATCTTTTTTCAGGAGCATCTGTTCGAGCTTCCCCTCGACTATTTCCGGCCGCTCGGCAATCCGATGAAGCATGTCCAGGCATTGCTGAAACTGTTCAGTCGAGCCAAGGACGAGGACGTCGGCCCGGACCAATATGCGGCGTTCGCTGAGGAGTTGGTTTGTCGGGCGGCGGCGGCGACTCCTGATGACCAGGCGCTGGCGGAACGGGCCCAGCGGGAGACAGAGATCGCCCGAATCTACCGGCAGTATCAGGAGTTGATGGCGCGGGAAGGGAAACTGGACTTCGGCGACCTGATGATGCGGACGCTCAGCCTGCTTCGGGAGCACCCGCTAGCGCTCCAACAGTTGCAAGCGCGCTTTCGATATATCCTGGTCGACGAGTTCCAGGATACCAACTATGCCCAGTTCCAAATCGTGAAGCTCCTGGCGGCCGCCCATCGGAATGTGACGGTGGTGGGGGACGACGACCAGTCGATTTTCAAGTTTCGAGGCGCCTCCATCAGCAACATCCTCGGCTTCCGCCGCGACTTTCCCGAGACAAAGACGGTGGTCCTGACGGAGAACTACCGCTCAACACCCGGTATTCTTGATGCCGCCTATCGCCTGATCCAGCACAACAATCCGGATCGGCTGGAGTATCAGGAAGGCGTGGACAAACGCCTCAGATCCTGCAACGGCGACGGCCCGACGGTTGACAGTATGGTCTTCCAGACCTATCTGGAGGAGGCTGATTGGGTGGCCGAACGGATCGAGGAGATGATGGAGACGAAGGCATGCGCGCCCGGTGACATCGCCATTCTGGTTCGGAGAAACAGCGATGCCGACCCGTTCCTGCGGGCGCTGAACATGAAGGGGATTCGCTGGAGCTTCAGCGGTGCGCGGGGCTTATACGACCGGGAGGAGATACGGCTGACGATCTCGTTCCTTCGTCTGCTGGCCGATCCGTACGACTCCCTAAGCCTGTTTCATCTGGCCGGCTCCGAGATCTACGGTGTCCCGGCGACAGACCTGACCCTGTGCAACGCCCACGCCCGCCGGAAGCATCGGAGCCTCTACGAGGTGTTGCGCGATCTGACGCGGCAACCGGGGGCGCTCCCCGAGTTATCCGCCGTCTCACCAGAGGGGATCGCGGCCGCGACCGCCCTTCTGGATGACGTGCACCGCTATCTGAACAAAGCGACCCGGGAGGCGACCGGCCGGATCCTGTACGAGTTTCTGATGGAACAACCGGGTTACGGCAAACGCCTGGTGCAGTCGAACTCGTCCCGGGATCACCAACGGGTCGGCAACCTGGCTGCGTTCTTCGGGCTGGTGCAGCGATTCGGCGAGGTGGCGCCCCAGGATCGCGTCGCCGGTTTCGTACCCTACCTGACGACGCTGATCGAGGCGGGCGAAGACCCGCCCGTTGCCAACGAAGAGACGACAGAGGGGGCGGTCGCCGTCCTCACGCTCCACAAGGCTAAAGGACTCGAGTATGAGGCGGTATTTCTCGCGGGGCTGGTCGAGAAGCGGTTCCCTTCGATCGATCGGAAGGAGGCGATTCCGCTCCCCGACGAGCTGATCAATGAGACGCTGCCGACCGGCGACTTTCACCTGCAGGAGGAGCGGCGGCTGTTCTATGTCGGGATAACCCGGGCCAAACGGTATCTGTTCCTCACGCGGGCCAGGGATTACGGCACCAAGCGGGAATGGAAGCGCAGCCGGTTTCTGGCGGAAACGCTGGCGCTGCCGAAAGAGGAGGAGGAGCGCCCCTGGCATACTACGCCCGAGGCGGCCATCGGTCGCGGCGCGCCGCCGCCGCAGATCGAGGTCGGTCCCGGTGTCCGCGCCGATGCGCCGCTCACCCTCTCTCACTATCAGATCGACGATTACCTAACCTGTCCGTTAAAATATAAATATGTCCATCTCCTGCGGGTCCCGGTGCTTCGGGAGCATACGATCGTCTATGGCGCCGCGTTGCACCGGGCCGTTCAGGCGTATAATACTCGGCGAATTCAGGGGCAGACGATGCCGCTTGAGGATCTGATCCACACCTTTGAGGCCCACTGGGTGAATGAAGGATTCATCTCTCGAGAACATGAAGAGCGACGGCTGCAGGAGGGCCGGGAGGCCCTCGCCCGGTTCCATGTCTATGCGGGACCAAGGCAGCCGCCGGCGGCCGTCGAGAAACGGTTTCGGTTCGAGGTGGACGGCGATCTCGTCACCGGGTTTCTGGATCGGGTGGATGAGCGTGAGGGGGAATTGATCATCACTGACTACAAGTCGTCGTCGGTCCGGGATCAGAAGGCAGCCGACAAAGACGCCCGGGAAAGCCGGCAGCTTGCGCTGTATGCGCTGGCCTACCGGGAGTCGGTGGGCCGCGTGCCGGACCGGGTAGAGCTGCACTTCCTGACCCCCGGCGGGGTCGTCGTCGGGCAGGCGGTCAAAAAAGACAAAGACCTCCAGGCGGCGATCGATCGGGTTCGGGAGGCCGCCGCCGGGATCCGGGCAGGTCTCTTCCCGGCAACACCGAGTCAATGGGACTGCGGCTTCTGCGCCTTCAGGGCCATCTGTCCCGCCACCGTCTGGGTCGGGGAGCGCCAGGGATGAGAATCGGCATCGATCTCGATGATGTCCTGGCCGACTCGCTCCCGCATTACCTGCGGGCCTTTAACGCGCGCTTCGGCTTCGGGGTAGGGCTTGCGGACGCGGCCTGGCGGATCGCCGACCGGTTTCCCCAGATACCCCGCCAGGAGGCCGACGACTTTTTCTCTGAGCTGATCGCGGACGGGTTCTTCTCGTCCCGCTCGCTCCTCCCGCACGCCAAAGAGGCGGTAGAAACCTTGGCCGACGACGGTCATGATCTGTTCATCATCACCGGCCGGACGCCGCGAGACGAACGGATCACGATGGACTGGCTGACAAGGGTCGGCGTACGGTCTCACTTTGAAGCGGTCGTCCACCGGACGTGCGACCCGGTGGAACGCCACAAGGCGGATATCGCATCAGGATTAGAACTGAATCTCTTCATCGAGGATGAACTGGCAGTAGCGCTTGCCGTGGCGGACACCGCCATCCCGGTCCTGCTGTTCGATCGTCCGTGGAACCAGGGTCCGCTTCCCGGCAACGTACATCGAATCGAGTCATGGTATGAGGCGCTGGCGCAGATTACCGACTTCAACGGCAATGGGGCGCATCGATAGCCTCGCCCTCCGCTTGCCTCTCCTGCGCCAGTATGCTAGCGTACAGTTATTCTACAGTAACTTGACCCCTCACCCGAACCCTCTCCCCCAATGGGGGCGAGGGGCGCCAAAGAACACGCCTTTCCTTTATCGGTGGAGAAGATCCGGGTGAGGGGAATCGCAATAATTAACGTTTGGGGGCGCAGCTCACACGAACAGAGGATGGCATGAATAACAGTAGCAACACAGAGGATTCGATAAGGACGATTGGCCAAATTTTGCAGGAAGCGCGGATGGCAAAGAGCCTTACGATCGAAGCGGCTGCGGCGGCCAGTAAGGTCCCCCTCTCCTTCGTCCGGCTGATGGAGCAGGAACAGTTCTACCTGGTTCCTGATACATTGTATCTCACCCGCTTTCTGACCGAATACGCCGCGTTCCTTGGTCTTGATTCCAAGCAGCTCTTAACGCAGCTAAAGGAACAGATGAAAGCGGCCAGGGTAAGCGAACTGTCGCATGCGGTACCATCAATCGACTCTCGGATCGATCTTCGCCGTCTGCTGATCTACCTGCTGCCTGCGGCGGCCGTCATTCCCTTGATCTTTATCGGACTCTCCCTTTTCTCCGGCCCGTCACCAACAGCACCGCCGGCCCAGGACTCACCCGTACCGTCGTCGGCTGAGACGGGCACGCCGCCGCCGGAGAGTCTCGTCGCCACTCAGCCCAGCCCGCAAGTCGCCCCCCTTGGCGCGGCACAACCAAAGGAAGTCGCCACAGCCCAACCGATCACTGCTACCCCAGGACAGGAGCCACAGAGTCCGTCTGCTCGGTATAGACTGTGGGCTGCGGCAAAAGAGACAACCTGGCTTGCGGTAGCCGCCGACGGGGCGCCTCGAAGAGAAACCCTGTTGCGCCCAGGCGAGACGGCGCAGTGGTGGGCGAACAATAGATTTATCGTGACGATCGGCAATCCCCGAGGGGTAACCATTTCGCTGAACGGCAGGCTGATTGCGTTGAAGGGAGAATCGGGGCAGGTGATTCGAAATCTTGCCTTACCTGAAGACAGCGGGCCGTCTCCGGCAGGGCAGTAGGGTGGGGGTCGGAATGAACCACGGCATCGCTCACAACCACGGGGATTTTGTGGGTCGGCGCCTGCAGATCGGGATCGTTCTGAACCTCCTGTTTGCCGTAGCCGAGTTGACGGCAGGCCTGACTGCCGGCAGCCTCGCGCTCATAGGTGATGCGTGGCATAACTTCAGCGACGTCATCGGGCTGGCTGTTTCATGGGTTGCGCTTCGGCAGGTAGAGCGGCCCGCCAACGAACGGAAGACATTCGGCTATCACCGGGCCAGTATCCTCGCCGCTCTCGCTAACGGGATCGCACTGATCGGCATTACCCTGTGGCTGTTCTACGCAGCGATCAATCGACTGGGATCGCCGGTTGTGCCGGAGGCGCCCGTGATGATGGCGGTGGCAGGGATCGGGTTTCTGATCAATGTCGGGGTCGCCCTGTCGCTTCGGCGAGGGACCAGGGATCTCAATATCCGCAGCGCCTTTCTGCACCTGCTGAACGATGGGTTTGTATCGCTTGGCGTCGTGGCGGCGGGCGCTATCATCTTGTTCAGCGGTTGGAGCCTGATCGACCCGCTCCTGAGTTGTGTGATCGGGCTGTTGGTGCTGGTCGGCTGCTGGGACATCGTGGCGGAAACGGTGAATGTGTTGATGGAGGGCGTTCCACGCGGGGTCCAGATGGATCGCCTCTTGCGGGCCGTACGCAGCTTCCCGGAGGTCACGGATGTGCACGACCTGCATGTCTGGAGCCTCAGCTCGCACGTCTATGCGATGAGCTGCCACCTGCAGGTCGCCGATCTTCAGAGCAGCTACGGCGATCGACTCCTCGAACGGATCAACCAGATGCTGAAGGAGCGCTTCGGCATCGCCCATACAACGTTCCAGCTCGAGGCCGAGGCCTGCACGCTTGAGCAGGCCTGCACCCTCAATTATTCAGAAAATCGCAGTCAGCAGTCAGTAGTCAGCAGTCAGTAGTCAGCCTCGCTAAGGCAGATTTACTCGCTTTTTCCTTTCCTCTCTCCAGCAAATTGTTCCCTCCTCGCGCTATGGGTGTATGCAGCAGGCCGGCTGCATCAATCCAGTTTTCGATCTGCTCCTCAATCCAGCGTGTGAAGTGTGGGTGCGAGGCGATACCCTGGTCGTTTAGAGTGTAGTCGAGGCCGGAAAGCAATTTCCGGTATGGGCCGGCTCCGGCGATCCGATTCGAGACGACGAGAACCCGCCCGTTTTCCCTTGACCCCTCTTTGATCATCTTGCGCACCTCCACCACGGCGCGCGCGCTCTTCTCCGGCCAGTCTTCGCGTACGGTGGCGACCTTGATGGCCTTGAACTTCGCGGGGGCCTTTTTCCGAATGAACTCGGCCCGTTTCTCCAGTTGCTCGATCCAGGACCGTTCATCCTCGTCGTCGCCGGAACCGTGAGCCAGGAGGATCACCGTCTCCCGATCCGGGGCCTGGCTCACCTCGAGGGTGCGCTGCAGGAGGATCTCGGCGATCAGGGGGTGGTCTCCGAACCCGCCACTCGTGGACAGGATCGCCCCGCTCCTGATGCGGGACGGCCCGCTCTTCTCGTTGTGGCTGTGGCTGACGGCGCCCATTGTGTTTCTGAGACCCAGAACGAACTCGGTCTCCGCCTGGAAGCTCTGCGGGAGGTCGTACAGTCGGAGGACGTGGATTCTTTTGGCGCCCCGCGCCTCGACCTTATCGATGGTCGCCTGGAGGATCTCGTCGTCGGCCATCCCGAAGGCCACCTCGATGTTATACCGCTGCCGCAGCGGTTCAACGGCAGCGAGGATCCGTGTATTGTAGTATTCACCCGCGCCGTGCGCCATCACGACAATTCCGACCTCCTCCCTGCGAAGCGGGAGGTAGTGGCTGGCCGTTTTGCGAAGCCAGCGTGACACGAGAGGATCGGGGAGGAGTTCCCGGCCGTCGTAGGCGCCGCGCCGGCGCTCAGCAGCGACTCGATCTTTTGGCTAAGCCGCATCGAACCGGTATGCTTGTAGCCCAGATGGAAGGGCACCACCAGCGTGCGGAGGTCGGTCTTCTTGATCGCCCTCACGATGGTTGTCTCGGCCAGCGCGTTCCCCTGATCTCTGACGGCATCGGGGGCCTGGCCGGCGTAAAAGATCGCGATAGACATATCAGCCAGGTGAAGGGTCTCCTGGACCTCTACCGCAAGGCGCTCCAGCTCGCGGGTCATTGCGTCGGCCTCCTCCCGCGAGGTCGCCCCAAAACCGATCACGACGAGCCGCTCTTTACTCGGCTCTTTCGAGAGGGTTCTGACGCGGTCTTCGAGGATCTGCCGAGCCGGCGGGCTTCCCCCAAACACCGGTGCGACGCGGACCTTGGCGTTCGCCAGGAGATCTCTGGCCTTTTTCAGGTGGGGATCTGCTTCAGAGACGACAAAAGGAATCAGCACGATCTCCGTTGCCTCTTCGCGCTGCATCTCCGCAACGGCGCCCTCCAGCCTTGCGCGGACATCTCGCTGGTAGTCCTCGGTCAGGGAAATAAAGACCAGACGCGTCAGGTGCGTGTTGCCAAATTCCGCCCATGCGGCCTTGATCTCTTCGTTGCCGAGATACCCGCGATCAGGGGCGATCACCAGAAAGCCTGGCGATGGGGAAGCGACGGCGCGGGCGGGTAGTCCACATCCAATACCTATCGACACCACCAACCATACCGTGAGAGCTCGAGCAAGCTTATGCATATGTCTCCTTCTCCTTTCAGTCCAAAAGACACGGTGTTAATCAGTCGTAGCCTAATCTAGCGGTCATCCCCCTTTTGGCCCTTGCTGTCGATCGCGGCGCGGACCACAACCGCCAGGTCGGATTGGCTGAAGGGTTTCCGGATGTAGCCGTTGACCTCCAGGTGGTCCAGGGTCTGACGGATCTCATCCGGGGCGTACCCAGTGGCGACCAACACCTTGATATCAGGGTTGAGAGTGCGCAGAGCCGGGATCAGATCCGCCGCCCCCATCCGGGGCATGACGGCATCGGTAAGGACCAGTGCAATGCCGGGGTGAGCCCGGAAGGCTACCAGCGCTTCGAGGCCGTCAAGGGCCGTGAGGACGGTGTATCCAAGGTCGCGAAGAAGGATCTCTCCCGGCTCCAAGACCAATGGATTGTCGTCCACCAGCAAGAGCGTCTCGCTTCCCCTTGGTACCGCCTCTGCGGTCGACGACGCGGCTGCTTCTGCCGGAATGAGACGTATAGGGAAAAAGACGTGAAAGGCACTCCCTTGACCTTCGGCCGTCTCCACCTCGAGCCAGCCCTCGTGCTGGTGGATGATCCCGTGAACCGAAGCCAGACCCAAGCCGGTCCCATGGCCGGGCTCCTTGGTGGTGAAGAAGGGCTCGAAGATGCGATCCCGGATAGCAGCGGGGATGCCGGTTCCGGTATCGGCTACGGTCAGGCAGGCGAAGGCGCCCGGGCGACGCTCCGGGTAGCTATCCAGGCTCGCCTCCGTAAAGGTGACCGGAGTCAGCCGAAAGGTGAGGGCACCTCCACGGGGCATAGCATCCCGGGCGTTGGTGGCGAGGTTGAAGATAATCTGCTGCGCCTGGGCGACATCCGCATTCACAATGAGGGTCTCATGACGGGGCTCGACTTGAATCGTGATCGTTTCGGGGAGCGTTCGCTGCAGCATCTTCCCGATCTCTTCGAGCAACCGGTTGAGGTCGAGCGGCTTCCGGTCCAATGGGGCCACCCGGGCAAAGGAGAGCAGTTGGCCGATCAGCCCGGCGGCCTGCCAGCTCAGCTTCGCAACCAATCCGAGGTAGCGTTGTGCCTTACCTTCCACGGTCATCTCCCGGAGCGCCAGCTCCGAGAAACCGATGATGGCGTTCAGAAGATTGTTGAAGTCATGGGCTACGCCGGCGGCCAACTGGCCTACAGCCCGCAGCTTCTCGCTCTTCAGGAGCGCTTCCTGAGTCCGTTTGAGCTCGTCCACAGTAGACTCGAGTTGGCGGGTGGCACGCCGCTGGGCTTCCATGAGGAAACCGTTTTGGATAGCCAGCGCCAACTCCCCGCTCACATGGGCGAATACCTCCAGTTCCCGCTTTCCATAGCTGTGAGGGGTGCAACTGTCCAGGCGAAGCACGCCAACCACCTGTCCTTGCGTAATGAGGGGTTGAAGTAAGCTGCACCTGACCCCTTCTTGCGCAAGACATCGTTCATCCTCGAAGGCCGCTTGCAGCGTGAGATCCGTCGCGAGGTGGGGCGTGCGATGGTCCAGCACCCAGCCCAGGGCCGTCCGCTCTGTCCGGGACCAGGCTGAGGGCTCCCTGGGTGCGAGAGGTGGTGCCACGACGGACCAGGCCATCTGAAGCTGCTCTCCCTGCTGTGTGAGAAGTTCCATTCGGTGGCAGAGGATGAGCGAGCGTGTTTCCTGGGCGAAGGACTCGAAGACAGTGTCCAGCTCGCTGGTCGAACTGATGGCCCGGCTGAGCCGATTAATGGCCTCCAACGTGATTACCTGCATACCCAACTTCTTTCTACCTACTCCCGTTTCATGCCTCACGAGCATAGGGTTTTAAAGTCTTAATCTCCGAAGGAAGAGAAAGCAGTGCCTTCATCACAATCCCCAAGCTCAGAGCCAGGACAATGATTGCGATAAGGAGATACAACGCCAGCACCCGCTCTGTCTTCGCATTCCGATGTCGCACTGCCTGTTCCGCTTATTGCTCGCCTTTGATGTAAAAGTTCACAAACGTAATCGGGCTCTTCATTACCCACCCGGCCCTCGTGTCTCGCGACGATCCCCTTAACTGCACGGTACGCCTCAGAATAACCATTTCAACCCCAGCAGAAACGTCCGCCCGGCCTCTTCCACCTTACGGCTCGTTGTGCCGTCGGCCGCCCTCTCTCGCTCGATTCTCTTCTCATCGGTCACGTTCTCGGCCTCGAACAACACAGCGACATTCTTGTAGATGCGTTGAGGTTGCTCGGCTTGTCTGTAATATCGCAGGCATGGAGGGTGAGGCGCGTATCCTGGCGCCTCATCGATTGTAGGGACCGACGTTTCCCGGTATTGAGCGTCGGCGACCCAACATCCGTTCTTAACCCACATACGAGTCTCCTTTTTTCCCGGATGAATCCGGGGATCAGGTGGCTCGCTGCCAGGAGTCGGATGTCGGCTCCGTGGTGGCTGGCTACTTAATTAGAGGCTTACTTCGTGAGAATCAATTTTCCATTGCGCGTGATACGCAAGACGTACTCCTGCCCTTCGTGAATGATCACGAGTTCCCGATCGCGCTGGAACAGAGCCGCACTCTCGATCTTCCGCCGGCAGCGCAGCGACGGGGACGAGGCCGCAAAGCGATCAGTCCTGCTTGCGGGTTGCGCCTGTTTCAGCACGGTCGTGTCGCGTTAGCTACGGATCGTCTACAACTCTTGGCTGGCATGCCGGATCACCTCAACTCGAACCGGACCGGCAGTGTGATCCACACGGCGATCGGCCGGCTTCCCTTGGAAGCCATGACCCCGAAGGCGCTGATCATGCCGGTGACGGTACCCAGCAGGCCTAATAGTGGCGAGAGGGTGATGATGGTATCAAGGATCGGCAGGTACTTCCGCAACCGAGGCAGTTCGTCGTGGGCAGCGGCCTCCATGGCCAGCGTAGCGGAAGGGTTTTTGTGGCGGATTCCCGCCGCCAGGACCCGTGCGATCGGAGAAGGGGAAGCCTCACCAAGGCGAAATGCGTCTCCCCAGTTAGCTGCCGCCGCCAGTTCCAGTGCTCGATCGGCATCGGCCGCAGAGCGGACGCGCCACCAGAACCACCCGCGCTCGATGATCACGGCGAGGGAAAGCACGGAGCAGCAGAGCAGGGGGATCATCACCAATCCCCCTTTGACGAGCAAAGCAACCAGCGCAGACATCTTTTCTCCCCTCCTTGATCCGCTTAAGCTTTTCGATCCAGGATCTCCTTAATGAAGATCTGAAGTTTCTTGAGGGCCGCCTTATCATGGCCCGCGATTATCGCCATCACGAGACCGATAACCTCCTGGGCTTCCGGAAATGGTTCGGACGATCCAAGAGGGAATTGGAACAGGTCTTCGATTCTGACCTCCAGGACCGAGGCGACTCGTTGAAGGGTTTTTAAGGTCAGATTGCATCGCCCGGCTTCGATCCGCTGGAGGTATTTGTAGTTGACGCCCATTGCCTCTATCGCCTCCTGGCGAAGACCGCGCACCGACCGAAGGGCTCTGATCCTTTTCCCAAGGGTTACCTGGACATCTGAGAGTGAACGTATGCGACCGATTTGCCTCTTTTTAGCAAGGTTGACAGTTGGTGATATCGGTGCCATATTTTAGTCATTCTCGGCGCTTTCTACGCCGCGACGTTATTCCCTTCATCCCTCGGCCCGTTGGGCCCTGAGGAAAGGAGGACACCATGGACGTTCAGCGGGTGATCGCAGGGCTCAATCGAGTGTTGGCCATCGAATATGCAGCCATGATTCAGTACCTCCAGGACAGCGTCCTGATCCAGGGCCTGGAGCGGGCGTACCTCGCCGACTTCTTCAGGGACCGGGCCAAAGATGAGATGGGACATGCAGAGCGCCTTGGCGACAAGATTGTCGCGTTGGGCGGCATTCCCACCATTGAGCCGGCGCTGATCACGCAATCGCTCGAGGTGGCCGAGATGCTTGGGCAGGGCCTGGCGGCGGAACGTGATGCCCTTGTAGCCCTGAAGGCGCTGTTGCCCGAGGTCCAGGACGATGTTCCCATCCGGGTGCTGATCGAGCAGCTTTGTTACGATACCCAGGGACACATCGAAAGCTTCGAAAAGCTCCTGGCCCAGAAGCGACTTGTCATTGCTACCAAAGAAGTGCGCCTCAAACAGGTTGCCTGATCCAAGACCGCTGCTTCCTCGTCGGAACCCTCAGGGACAGAGCGAGAGGCCCAATCCTTGAGGGTTCCTGTGTGTGCCTTTGGCGATTTTGCATGTCATTTTCAATTGCGGAGCAGACGATTTCACTCGACCTGCGCCCCTCCCCAGAATCGCCCTCAGGGCCCCGATCTGAAGCGTATCGAGCTGGATGCGCCTCTGGATATACCAGCCGATCCCCTCACCGCAGCCTAGCAGTCGAAGCTCTATCTTCGTTTTGCCTTCAGAGGCCAAAAGGACGACCTCAAGTCGTGTCGTTCCGTCCTCATTGAACTGACCGCCGAGGATGAACTCCTTTTCCTGGAAGGCCGTCTCCCTGGGCCCTCCCTCTTTTGCTATCCGGTGTTCTTGCAGCATATGACAACCTCCTTGCCATTTATACATGACGACATAAGTCTCAGACTGTTTGTCATTCCGGGCTTGACCCGGAATCCAGTGCCTTTCTGGTTTCCCGCTTTCGCGGGAATGACGGCTCTTGTTGCGGTTGATGACGCTACATATCGATCGTAAATAGTACCGTGACCCTCTTTACGATCTCATTCTGCCTTTCGGAGATCGTCCCGGTAGGCGTTGGGAACCTTCATGTAAAGCGCACCAAGGACGGAGACGATCAGCGCTGCCATGGTGGTCTGAAGGAGGAGGAAAGCGCCGATCTTGAGGTAGGCGAAGGAGGGGTGCGCAAACCGGATCAACCAACCCGCGGCCTCGTTGGAAATCGCCGACAGGAAGGTCAGGTGTATCAGCCAGATCTTGACCAAAGGCCTGAAGGGTACGAACAGCACGAGGTGGCTCAGCGTCAGGATGAAGATGCCCATGGCCAGGAGATGGAAATGGCTGATCTCGAGCAGGACCTTGTAGCTGCGAGGGGGCATGAACTGCGCCTCTGACCCCCTGTAGTGGGTGACGACGGACTCGTAATCAAGCCCCATCTGATTAAAGAAGAACAATGCGTTGGTAAGCCACAGGCCCGCACTGTAGACGAGAAACCACAGAATGATGGCGCGAAGCAGCCGGTTCTGGGTCCACTCCCCCGTGACGACAAAACGCATTACCGTTCTCCTTTTGCGATCAACACTTGGTAGAGGGCGAGCACCTTGCGGACCGATTCGGCCATGGCCCGGGCGGTCAAGGTCGCCCCGGTGATTCCCGCGATCCTGCCCCCCACCCGGAGATCCGTGGTGAGCCGTGCCTGATCGAACTGCTTAAGCCAGCGTTCCGGCGGGAGGTAGTCCAGAGGCTCATAGAAGGCCAGGATCAGCGTGGACGCCACCCGCCCATCAGGAGTGAGTACAACCATGACGGCCTCGGGAAGAGTGCGGACGGTGTGCGCATCGATCATGGCGTAACCCAGCAGTTTCTCACCCCGCCTTCCCAGATACATTGTCACAAGTTTCGAATCAAGTCGCGTGCGCGCGAGGGTCTCCACCTGCTTCTGCTGGTCCTCCGTCAAAATAAACGTCTTATTCTCAATGCCATCGGCCTCCGGGAAGGCCGCCTTGATGGCCTCGTCCTTGGCATAAAAGACCTTGGCAAGCAGGTTGCCGGGTGATGCGAAGACCAGCGCGATAAGTACCAGGATGGTCAAGACACGCATCTGCCTTCTCCTTGAGCTCGGGGGTGATGGGGGCCTTCGAGGCGCGCTGCTCTGCCGCCTCGTGGCCCCCGTGAACCCCCGTTGCATCATCCGCGCTGGCGCCGGCTAAAAGATGAAGCCAAGGCCGGCAGTAAACTCGTCGGCGATCTCGCCGGCCCTCGGGTCGAGATTGCGATAGTCGAACTTGACCACGATGTTGGGAATCGGTTTGAAGCTAAAACCTGCGTTGAACACCTCAAGCTCCCGCGACCTGTTGGGGGTGAAGCCGGAGGGGACATCGGCCTGGGTATCGAGCCGCTCGTATCGGAAGAATGGAGCCAGCGACATCGTGGTCTCTGGCCATAGCAGCGGCAGGATATCATAACTGGCCTCCGCATAGCCACCCACAATACGCTTGCTGACGGGACCATCGCTCCCCTTGCCCCTGGCCACTAGGTCGGCGCTCAGAGCGGCGGCGTCACTGATGTGCCCCTGCGCGAACAGCGCGCGGAGTTGCAGCCCTCGATACTGATACTGGCCATGGAACTCGTAAAGTGTAAAGGTCGCATCGATCTTTTTCCCTGCGTACGTGTCATCCTGTTCGGTGTCGCCCCAGAAGAATGAGCCTCCCAACTGGACACCCGGGATCGGGCTGTAATCGAGCCGACCCGTCCAGGCCACGTTCTCAAACAGAGCTCGGTTTCCGCTCTGACGGCCTCCTCGGATATTGGCACTGGTAAAGCCTTTGGCGTTGAGGCTGTTTGTAACATAGGTCCGGTACGTCAGCCCCGGCAGAATCGTACCGTGAAGTCCCACCCCCAGCTCCCGCCAGGTGGTCGGAATGATCCGTTGCTCCACCTCCGGACGCTGGTTGCCGAAGTAGAACGGGGGCTCGTGAACCTCGTTCAGAAATCCCATCGGGATCAGGACCAGCCCCGCTCTGAGGTTGGCCTGTTCCTTCCAGAGAAAATCCAGGGTGGCGAACTCGATTTCGACATCCCCACCGCCTGAGCTCGTCGTGGGCTGAACCTTGGCATGCTCGTACTCGATTTCTGTGTTCAGGACGAACCGGTCGGAGAACTTGTACCCGACATAGGTGACGAAACGGACGAGGTCTCCGACATTGCGTTTCTTGGCCGACCCCTTGTTGTCGTCGATGAAGAAGATGGCGTTGGCTTCGCCGTAGCCGCCGATCGAGAGTCCTCTCGGCACCTGGAACACCTTCGATGCCGCCGGACCCAGACCGTAGGCGCTCTTATACTCGACCGTCTCAGGCAGGATGTATCTGCTCTTGATCGCCTCCATCTCCTCAGCGAGAACGCTGGTCTTTCGCTCCTGTTCTTCTCCTCGCTTGGCCTGCTCTCGCAGCGCCTCCGCATCTTTGGCGGCCCGCTCCTTCTCGACCGCCTCGATGTCCCTCATCCTTCGGTCCTGCTCCTGCTTGTCCTGCTTGAGCTGTTCGATTTGGCCCTGAAGCTCCTTCAGTTGCCGCTCCAGAACCTCCAATGGTGGTGGCGCCGCAACCGCCATGATGGGCGAGACGATCCCGACCATCAATGCGGCCGTGAGGCATCGCAACCGCTTCATCCCCTCCTCCTTTTGATTGTGTTGTCACATGTGTGGGTCAGCAGATCATCGTTCAGGCGAGACAGCACAACAGTGTCATCCACATCTCCTTTCCGTGTCGGCAGGCTATCCTTCAAGTTCCGCACCGCGGTCCAGGAGTTCCACCCGGCCACGGAGCCCAGGCGTGATCCACACCGATACCTTCTCCGGATGGCGAGCGACCGGGGTGACCACGATCCCCTCGATCCCCGGCACACGTTGGATGAAGGCCATCGCGCCCGTCCCGTTGACCATGGCGGCAGTGGCCAGACCGTCGGCGCGCATCGCACTGTGGGCAATAACCGTTGCGCTCAGTGCGCCATCTGCCGGCATTCCGGTTCGAGGGTGCAGCAGATGTCCATACTGCCGCCCGCCGATCGTGTTGTAGCGAAAGTAATTTCCGGATGTCGCGACAGCCGCATCCTCAACCAGCACCGAAAGCAACAGCCTCGAAGGCGCAAGAGGATGCCGCAGGCCGATCCTCCAGGCCCCACCGTCCCGGTTGCGGCCGACAACCCGGAGGTCGCCCCCCGCGTCAATCAGCCCGCTGCGTATGCCGTCACGCGCAAATGACTCTGCCGCGACGTCAACGGCATACCCCTTCGCGATCCCACCCAGGTCGATTCCCATACCCGAGCGTTGAAGCCGAACGCTGCGGCTGTTGGGATCAAGCGACAGTCCATCATGTCCTACCAGGCCGAGAGCCGCCTCGGTCTCCTGCGATGACGGAAGCCGATCTTTTTTCGTCGTGCCTCGCCAAAGCTGCACCAACGGGTGGATGGTGACATCAAAGGCCCCGTCGCTCGTCAGCCCTAGGCGCTTCGCCTCTGTCAGTACGGCGAAGGTCTCCTGCCCAACTGCGACAGCGCGTGTGGCAGCCATGCGGTTCACTAGACCGATCTCACTGTCGTGCCGAAAGGTACTCATCAGGCGGTCCACGTTCTCCATCCGCTGGAGACCGGCCTCGATCGCGTTCCTGGCGAACGAGAGGTCGGGGTGATTCGTCTCGATCTCCACGACCGTACCCATAAGCGGCCGGCCGAGGGTAAGCGTGTGCATCTTGGCGTTGCCCCGCGCCGTTCCGGGCGAGAGCAGCCCGATGAGCGTTCCTCCGGCGCTTCCCGCGATCGCCATCAGGAACCGTCTTCGACTGCAATCGAACTGATCAAGAACCGACAGATCGCGTGTACTCACGTTGTGAAAATCTCCTTGCTATTCGGTGACCGTAAACAGCGCCATCATTCCCGCATCGATGTGGTCGTTCACGTGACAGTGATACAGCCAGGTACCCGGAACGTCCGGCGTCATGTCCGCCGTCTTCATACTTCCGGGCAGCAATTCCACCATATCCATGCGCATCCCCATTATCAGCGCGGTCTGACCGTGCCAATGCGGCGTATGCAGATCCACCTCAGTCCCATAGGCCTGCAGATACCAGCGCACCCGTTCGCCCTGCTTCATGGTCAGTCCAGGTAGATTGCCATAGACGTAACCGTTAACCACATGCATGAGGTTACTTTCCCGAAAATCCTCATCCTCCAGTCGCTTCTTCAGCACCCGGCGCGGCTTGCTAGTGAATCGTTCAACGTTCTGCTCTAAATAATGGCTGGCGTTTTCATCAAACACGGTAAAGAGGGTCACGAACTCCCGGTCGATATCCTTGGGCGAGCCATCCGGGTTGGCGCTTCCTTTGCGTGTGATAATGAGCGGCCCGATGAGCCCGGTGTTCGTATCTTTCGGCTCGTCAGTATGAGAGTGGTACATCCAGGCAAGGGAGCTGCCATCCATCGGTCCCGGACCGGCCCGCTCCGGAACGAGCCAGATATAGGTGTGGGTCCCGTCCGGGGGAACGGCGTCGTCGGCCTTATCGGATCCCGAGGTGCCGTCGTTGTACGGCGTCCCCTCAGAGCTTTTCGCGTACAGGACGCCGTGCGGGTGCATGCTGGCGGGAAAGCCGGTCATGTTCTTAAAGACGACCTGAATCGTGTCTCCTACTTCTGCGCGGATAACGGGGCCCATGATGCCCAGGTGTTCCCATCTTGGATCGACAGGCTTCAGCGTCGTGAAGGCGCCGTCCGTAAACTCACGGTAGGCGGCTTTCTGATATACTTTGCCGATCCGCTCTTTGCCGCTGTGAACAAACACATTTTCGGTCTCGCCAAACGCGGCGCCGCTGATCTGGTTGATACCGGTCGGGGCGTAGTCCCAGTCCACATCGACAGCCGCAATAAAGTACATGCGGGTCTGCTGCGCCATGGCGGATGTACACCCGATCAGCATCGTGAGGACGGGTACGAACAACAGCAGGAGACGCCTCAACTCCCAATTCCTGCCTGACCGACAAACAACAAGAGATCGCCGTGAGTCGTGCATAATATTCCTCCTCATTTTGGAATGTGGGTCTGTTTGGTCTATCTGGTCTCTCTCGTCGATTTGGTCCATTTGGTCCATTCGGTCTCTCTGATCCAGACCAAACGACGGAATAGACCAGACAGACAAACGGACATTTTTTGAGAACGGTTCATTGAGCAAAGTCCGCAGGCTTGATCTTGTCCAGCCATGAGGCCGTCTCCGCATCTGCCGGCAGGGGATCCTGCCGGCGCCCGGCATCCTTCGCTTCAACGAGCTTTGCCAGCGTCTCGGTCGCAAACACCGGCACCCGGAGACGAATGGCCAGAGCGAGCGCATCGGCGGTGTGGCACGTCGCCGCCGTATCGAGGGCGCCGGTTTGCATCTTGACGGTGGCCACGACCATATCGCCTCCCGAGGCGTCCAGAATGACCGAGGTAATCCCAATGCCGCCGGGTGAGAGCAGGCCCTCGATAAGCGCATAGAGCGAATTTGCATGACACCGACACGCAGGGCGGTTGCTCTCGATCTGAAGCTCGCTTGCAATGCGGTGTGCCTCTTCGCGTGTTAAGGCGATCCACAGTTTCCATCCGGCTGAGGAGTCCAGGATCAGGGCTGTCTTACACGCCTTCCGGCATCGGTGAAGTCCTTGGATGCTCATCTGCCTTAATGACATTTCCATACCTCCACTTCGCTGTCGCCTTGGAACGACACTAGACTTCCTCCGGTGAGGTTGGTAAAATTAAAAAGCCGGGAAGGCCAGAAGACAAAAGGCCCATAGGGTCAGTTGACACAATGGCCATCCGAGGCAGCAGGCGGCTCCACCGCGCCGGCCGGCAAGCAGGGGGCGGTGGGGTCGCCTTTTCTTGCTTAACGTTCCGCCTTCAGCTATCAGTCCGTCTGATTCACTGCGCTACCCCATTGATATCGAAACAGACCACATGAGTCGGGTTGGCCTTGACGACAACCACCGCCCCCGGCTCAATAATCCTCGTTGAATCCTGGCTGCTATGGATCTTCTGGCCTGACGGCAGACGCACGCAATAAAGGTTGTCGGCGCCGCGGAACTGCCTGGTCAGCACAATCGCCTTGCCCGCCTGATCGGGAATCAGGTCGATATCATCCGGTCGGATCATCACCTCCACCGCCTGCCCTCCCGCAAGCCCTCGCTGGTTCGGCAATATCCCCAGTTCTGTGGTAATTCTATCACCCTGGACGAGGCCGGGGATGAAATCGGCAGAGCCGACGAACTGGGCGACAAAACGGCTGGCCGGGGTATGATAGATCGCCTCCGGATGGTCAAGCTGCTCCAGACGACCGTGGTTTAACACCCCAACCTGATCGGCAATGACAAATGCCTCCTCCTGGTCATGGGTCACGAAGATCGCCGTCGTTCCGGCCTGGCGAAGAATCGAGCGGACATCTTCCCGCATCTGCGCCCGCATGTCGGCGTCCAGGTTGCTGAACGGCTCATCCAACAACACAACCTGCGGGCTGGGGGCCAGCGCGCGCGCCAGCGCAACACGCTGCTGTTGCCCGCCTGACAGCTCGTGGGGATATCGCCCCTCGAGCTTCGCGAGTCCGACCAGATCAAGCGCCTCCGCGATCCGGTTGCGTTGCTGCTCCCCGCTCCACTGGCGCAGGCCGAATGCGACGTTCTCCAGCACCGTGAGGTGCGGGAAGAGCGCATAGCTTTGAAATACCATGCCCACACCCCGCTGTTCCGGCGGTAAAAAGATATTGTCGTGAGCGACCATTCGGCCGCCGATCTCGATCCGGCCGCAGTCAGGGACCTCGAACCCGGCGATCAGGCGGAGCGTCGTGGTCTTCCCGCAGCCGCTGGGTCCCAGCAAGGCCAGAATCTCGCCTTTGTCGACAGAAAAAGAGACCCCATCGACCGCCATCACCGAGCCGCCTCCGTACCGCTTGCTGACGTGCTCGACTCGGATGACCGTCGGGCGCGGTGATAAGCTCTGCGCGACCCTCGCCCTTTTAGGGTGGCCGATCTGTTCCAACTGGATGACCTTCGTTCCTGCCACCGCAATTTCTCCTGTCCTTCTATTCGCTTCGTTATTCAACACGCACATCCGCTCAATCGAGCTGCGATAACGTGGTATCACGTCTGGTGACCAGGAAGAGGGGAACCGCCGTAATGGCGATAAGGATCAGCGAGGTCGCTGCAGCCCCGGCGTAATCGACCTCAATAGAAGCGATCCATATCCTGACCGGCAAGGTGTCGAAACCCGCCGGACGCAGGAGGAGCGTGGCCGCCAGCTCCTTCATCGAAGAGATAAAGACCAGCATCCAACCCGCCGCAATCCCCGGTCGGATCAGGGGGAAGATTACCTCTCGAAGCGCCTGCCAGCCGGATCGACCGAGGCTGCGGGCCGCCTCCTCCAGACTCGAATCAACCTGAACCAGCGCCGCAGTGCTGCCCTGGACCGCCTGCGGTAGAAACCGTAAAAGGTAGCCGAGGATTACCATGGCGGCGGTCCCATAGACCCATGGGAGGTACGCGTTGTAGAGGAGAATCAGGCTCAACCCAAGAACCGTACCCGGGACGGCGTACCCAAGTTGGGTAGCGGATGTAAGAAATATTCCAGCCAAACCCTGTCGGCGCTGAGCAAGGTAGGCGACAAACAGCCCAAGTCCCGATGCCACGGTCGCCGCCACGGTCGCCGTCCAGAGACTGTTCCACAGAAAGCGCTGGCCGGCAATGAGCGTATGCAGGAGGCTCATCGGCGAGCCGGTTTGGTAGAACAGCAGCGCAACCGGCAGAAATACCGAGCCGCCGAGGACGATGTATGTGCAGCAAAGGGCCGGAACTTTCCACCGTCCGAGGGGGTAAATGGTGGGTGGTTTGACGCCGCTACGGCGCTGGACAAAACCGCGGCGGCCCAGGCTTCCCCGCTGGGCCACCAAGACCATGGCCGTAATGAAGACCAGAATTGTGGAGAGGACGGCAGCGCTCCGCTGATCAAAGCGGGTATTGAGCTGATGAAAGATCTCGGTGGTAAAGGTGTTGACCCGAAGCAATGAGACGGCGCCAAAGTCCGAAAGGGCGTAGAGAAAGACCAGCAAGGCTCCAGCTAAAAGGCTGGGGCGCAGCAGCGGGAGCGTCACGCGACGGAAGGCGTCGATCGGCCCAAGGCCTACGGCCCTGGCCGCCTCTTCGAGGGCCGGGTCGGAGCCTCTCAGGGCGCTGCCGGCCATGAGCAGGATGTATGGATAGGTGAACAGGCCAAGCACAAAGATTCCGCCCCACAGACCATAAATGTTTACAACCGGTCCGTCGGCACCCATGGCCTGGGACACCGTATTGACCCAGCCGACCGGACCGAGCAGCGTAATGTACGTGAAGGCGCCGATGTAGGGGGGGATCGCCAGCGGCAGCACGGCTACCGCCAGAAGGATGCGCCGCCCCGGAAGGTTCGTACGGGTGAGGATCCAGGCCGGTGGCAGCCCGAGGATCATAGCCCACAATGTCGCAAGGGCGCCAAGCAGTGTAGTGCGCGCGATCAGCCATAGCATGGAGCTATCGGCCAGGATCGAAAAGGCCTTCATCCCTCCCGTAAAGACTGAGAGCAAGAGAGCGGCCAAGGGAGAGGCCGTCAGCAGGATAATCAGCACCGTACCGGCAGCGGCTGCACGCCCCGGACCCATGGCTCGTGACCGCCACAGCGCCCCCAGTCCTCCCAGTTCTATGCGTCGTACGTCGCTGCTCATCATCGTGCTCCGAATAATTACTTGGGTAAATAGACTGAAGGCTGAAGGTTTCTAGGAACAAAAAGTGCGTGATCGTTCAAAGCTCTGCCAAGCTCTTGCATGTTTGGATGCGAGCGTTACACCATGGTTGATATCATGACTTCGGCCTTTAGCCTTCAGCCTAACCACCTGCCTTATAGGCCGGGAAACAGGGTGAGAGTCCGTTCCTCCAGGTCGGCCAGGCGTTCCTGGGGGATCTGGAGTACCTTAAATCCTGAGAGCGGTCTAACCGCGCCGGGATCGATTCCAGGCAGAAGCGGGATCTCGAAGGCCTGCTTGACCAGGAGTTCCTGCGCCGGCTTACTGAGGAGGAAATCGACAAAACGCCTGGCCTGATTGAGATTGTTCGAACCCTTGACGATGGCCACAGCGTTCGGGTTGACCAGGACGCCCATTCCTCGCTGCCCCTGATCCGGATAGACGACCCCGACCGGCAGGTTGGCCTGGAGCGCCAAATGGTAGTTGGGCGAGTTGGTCAATCCCACGGCAAACTCCCCGCTCCCTACGCCTCGCCAGACATCCGAGTTATCCGGCAGAACCTGCAGACCGTTCTCCAGCAGCTTATCGATATAGGCCTTGGCCTTGGCCTCGCCCATAACCTGGACCAGGGCGCTCAACCAGGAAAGGGTGGTCCGCTCGCGCGTTCCGGCAATGGCGATCTTCCCCTTCCACCTGGCCTCGGTCAGGTCCAATATCGAGTTCGGAATGTCGCCGTCCTTGACCAGATTCTTATTGTAAATGATCACCCTGGCGCGGCCGGAGATGCCGGTCCACTGCCCGCGGACGCTCTTGTGCTCGGCCGGTATCGCCCGAGCGCCTGGAGAAGCATACGACTGCAGAAGTCCTTCCCTCGCAAGGATCTCGCAAACGCCCGCCTCGGTGGCGATAAAGATATCGGCCCTCGGCCGTCCTCGCTCCTGGATGATCTCGTTGGCGAGACCGGATGTCTTCCCGACCTTCAGCGCCACCTTGATGCCGGTCTCACGCTCAAAGAGCTCCACGACCGGCTTGATGGCGCTCTCCTTGCGTCCGGAGTAGATGACCAACTCAGAGGCCGATGCGGACGCGCCCGGATGCATAAGGAACGATGTGACAAGCAATATAGCCCAGCAGGACAGCCATCGCATTGACAGGTACCGATGCATCGGCCTTTTGAAATGTCCCATTACACCTCCACCCCCTCACAAAGCGTTGGACAACACGGGAGATCTGCTCATGCAGAACCGCTCACTGAAATCGGGCCGTCGCGATCGCCTCCAAACTCTCCTCCTTATGCATCCGCTCGTCATGCCCGATTTGCCGAAATAGGTCCGCTATACTCTCAAAAGAGCCGTAGTCCTCCTCAAAAAGGCTCTTGAACCCCTCCCACTCGAGCTGGGGGTATTCCGCCACAAATTCCATATATTCGTGCTCGGCATGGTCCTCAAATTGGGCGTTCAACCGGTAACTCCACGATGGCTTGATGGCATACAGGAGCCAGCAGGTGTGATAGTAGATGATGGCGATCACCTGGGGCAGGATGCGGTAGAGGACAAAGTTTTCTTTAATACCGCGGGCGTGAGTCAGCTCCTCCAGGATCAGCAGGTGCCACATCTCGTTGTCTTGCGCGTCGCGGGCCTCCTTCACCCGATCGAAGACCCGGCGGGCAAATTTACGATCGGCATACATGTGGGTAATGGCAATGTAGGCGACGTTCTCCCAGGACTGATACGGGACGCGGGCGATGATTTCCAGCACCTTGAATTTGCTGAACGTCTTTTGGCGACCATATACGAGGTCCATGATCATGAAGAGGAGCCTGGCCAGGATGCCGTACTGCATCCTCGGAGTGTTGAGTGTGAGTTGCTGCGCTTGGTGGCGTTGTTCCACAGTCAGTTTCTGCAGTTTCGAACCCATGGCGAGACCTCCACCGGATACACCATGGACGTCACTCGTCCAGGAGCCGGATGTACCCCGAATCCGGACGGCAGTGATTCCACCTCGTGGTTGCGAATCGTTGAACGCTGTCTGACAAAGACATTCATTTTCAATTGAGTCGCACAACAATGCGTCTCCGGGGGCCTTAGCCGACCCCTATTGCATGAGTCCCCGGTCCTCTGCCGGCGGCGCTGCAGTCCCGGCACAGGCCGTACAGCTCTAACTTGTGATATTGAATATGGAATCCGAGTCGGCGGACGACCTGTTCCTGAAGCGCCTCGATCTCGACGCTTGCAAACTCGGTGATCTTGCCGCACTCGGTGCAGATGATGTGATCGTGATGACGCTCGCTGGAGGCATGCTCGAACAGGGCGCGCCCATCACCGAACTGCCGCTCATGGGCGAGCCCGGCATCCTTCAGCAGTTTCAGCGTCCGATAGACCGTGACGAGGCCGATCCGCGGGTGCCGACCCCCTACCCGGCGGTAGAGGCCCTCGGCGCTGACATGCGTCGTTGTGGCGAAGAAGGCCCGTGCGATCAACTCGCGCTGGCGGGTCGCCTTCAGCCCGGCTCGATTCAGATATTGTCGAAACTGGAGAAGTTTGTCTTGCATCGTCATGATAATGAAAACGATTATCAGTATCGATAAACGTGACCAGAGTAACTGTTGGCTAGAGCAGTGTCAAGGAAAAAATTCTCGCAGAGGAAGGTCGGAGGCGATCCCTTAACTTGGCGAGATGTATTCAACCCGTTCTGCCGCGCGACCGAACCCGATGCGCCTGTAGACACGCTCCGCGTCAGGCGTGGCCACTTCGAGCGCCACGAGTGCGGCGCCTTCGTCACGGGCGAGGCATGCGGCGAACGCGGTGAGCAGGCCGGCCAGGCCGCGTCCACGAAACTCCGGAGCGGTGGCCATCCCGGTGATGTACCCCACGCCGACGGCCGAGTGCAGGTGTACCGCCGCAGCAAGCTGTCCATCCACCCAGACGCCGAGCTGCCGCATACCCGCCGCACGCATGCGCGCCACCAGTCGGGCTCGCAACGTTGGCTCCTGCCACACCGACCCGCCCGAGCCAAAGCTGACGCTTAGAATGCGCCGGGCAGCCGGCATATCCTCAGGACCTGTCTGACCCACACGTACGTCTGCCGGTACCGGCGGATTGCCCGGCTCAAGCTGAAACATCACGTACTTGTGAGTCCTGAGCGCGCAGCCCGCCGACTGCAACGCCTTGACCAGCCCCTCCGGCGCCGTCTCGAGCGTAAAATTGAAGTGCGGACTGTGGCCGCGCGCGCGGTAGTGCGCTAACACCTCCTCGATGCGCTCGCGTCTCGGCGTCTTGCTCCACGGTACGACATCGGCATAGTTGTAACTGGATACGGTGAGCTCGTCGTTTATGAAAAGCACGAACGGGCGTCTAATCGCCACCAGGCAACCCATGGAGTGGTTGCGCTCGACGAGGTAGGCTTCGTAAGACTCCAGGTTCTTGCGAAGCGATGCGTCCATACTCACCTTGTCGTGGGCGAGGCTCAGGGCGCTGTAAGGAATAACAGGACGAGGCGGTTAAACTCTTCGGCGTGAGTGAGGATAAATGCGTGGCCGCCGCCCTGAATCACGGTCAGTGTGGCGCCTGGGATGTGCTCGTGGAGTGTCTTGGCAAAACGCATCGGGGTCATGAGATCCTCGTCGCCGGCAACAATCAAGGTCGAGGCCGTGATCCGGCTCAAGCGATCTTCGGTGAAATGACTGAGCGCCGCCTCCACTTGGCGGGCGTAGACGTCGGCTGGCATAAAGTATGGATCCTCCAGGAATCGGGCAATGGCCAAGTCCACTAATCCTGGAATACGATAGTCGTGGTACGTAAATACCCACGGCATGGTGGCTCGCGCATACTCCTCCCGGCTGAAGCGAGCCCGCATCAGGGCAAACGAGTTTAAGACGTCGGCCCCGCGTCGATCGGACGAGGTGTAGGTCGAGACAAGGACCAGTCGGTCGACCCTGGCAGGATGGGCAATCGCCAACTCCTGGGCAATCGCCCCGCCCATGGACAGGCCAACGATATGGGCTTTGTCGATGGCGAGCGTGTCCATCAGGCCGATAACATCATCGGCCAGGGTCTTAATCGTATAGGAGCCCGCCGAGCGATCGCTTTGGCCGGCGTCGCGGTTATCGAACGCCAGACAGCGGAAGTGCCGGCTGAACAGCGGCATCTGCAGCCCCCAAACCCGGTGGTCGAGGCCGAGCCCGTGAATCCAGACGACCGGCTCGCTCTGGCCGCTTTCCTCGTAGAAACACTCGATCTGCCCGACCCGCACCTTTGGCATAATGGAGGCGATTGTAGGCGGGCAGATCGTGAATGTCAATCAATCCGTGGCCGGCGCACGTCGACGCTGCTTGACACCTCTTTTCCCCTCAGCTAAGGTCAGATGAGAGGGGATGCGATGAATCTGGAGTCCCATGACATGGCGCGGCCACAGCATACCAATCGGCTGATCCACGAGACCAGCCCGTACCTCTTGCAGCACGCCCATAACCCGGTGGACTGGTACCCGTGGGGAGAGGAGGCGCTTCGCCGGGCCAGGGAGGAGAACCGCCCGATCCTGCTCAGCATCGGCTATTCCGCCTGCCACTGGTGCCACGTGATGGCGCACGAGTCGTTCGAGGATGGGGCGATCGCCGAGCTGATGAACCAGCACTTCGTCTGCATCAAGGTTGATCGGGAGGAGCGACCCGACCTCGACGCCATCTACATGGCGGCTACGATGGCTATGAATCAAGGGCAGGGCGGCTGGCCGATGACCGTCTTTCTGACCCCCGACATGCAGCCATTCTTCGCGGGAACCTACTTCCCGCCCAGAAACGGGTTGGGGCGGCCCGGGTTCCCGACGATCCTCAAACGGATTGCGGAGGTCTGGCGCGAGCAACCCGACGGCCTGCGGACCCAAGCGGTCGAGATCACCGGGCGGTTGCGCGAGAGTTCTCGCCCGCCTCTGCCTCTGCCGGTGGGACGAGCCGAGATTGCTGCCGCCGTCGCCCACTTCGCCGCCACCTTCGATCCCGCATTCGGTGGATTCGGCTCCGCCCCCAAGTTTCCGGCCGCAACTGCCTTATCGCTCCTATTGCGCCATCACCGGCACACCGGCGATGCCCACGCCCTGCAGATGATCCGGACGACGCTGGATGCCATGGCCCGGGGCGGGATCTACGACCAGATCGGCGGCGGCTTCGCCCGGTACTCGACCGACGAGCGTTGGCTGGTCCCGCACTTCGAAAAGATGCTCTACGACAATGCGCTGCTGGCCAGGACCTATCTGGAGGCCCTTCAGGTAACCGGCGATCCGCTCTATCGGCGAATCGCAGCCGAAGTTCTTGACTATATCCTGCGCGAGATGACCGCCCCGGAGGGAGGGTTGTACTCCGCCACGGATGCCGATTCGGAGGGAGAGGAGGGGAAGTTCTACATCTGGACGCCTGCCGAGATCGTGGCAATCCTGGGGGCGGAAGAGGCGCGCGTCTTTTGCGCCTATTACGACATCACTGAGAGCGGCAACTGGGAGGGCAAGTCGATTCCCAACATCCGACGCACGGCAACACAGGTGGCCGCAAAACTCGGGATCAGCGGCGAGGCGCTTCAGATCTCGCTCGACCGGGCGCGGTGCAAGCTCTATGGAGCCCGGCGTCAGCGCGTGCCGCCCGGCCTGGATGACAAGATCCTCACGGCCTGGAATGGGCTGATGATCAGCGCGATGACCGAGGGCTACCGTATCCTCGGCGAGCGGCGTTACCTTGATAGTGCGATCCGGGCGGCCGACTTCTTGCTCTGTACCCTGGTCGGACCGGACGGCCGACTGTTGCGGACATATCGGAGCGGTTTCGCGCATCTGAACGCCTACCTGGAGGATTATGCCTGTCTCTGTGAGGGACTGATCGACCTGTACGAGGCGGGCGGCGATGGCCGGTATCTCCGTGACGCAGTCCGGCTGGCCGAGCGGCTGCTGGCCGATTTCGTCGATGAAGAGAGCGGCGCCTTCTGTACCACGTCGCGGGACCACGAATCGCTGATCCTTCGCCATCGGGAAGGGACGGATGGCGCCACCCCAAGCGGCAACGCCGTGGCGGCCTCGGCGCTGGCGCGCCTCTCATTCCACATGGCGCGCGATGACCTGCGCCGCGCTGCCGAGCGCGCCATCGCAGCCTACGGCAAACAGATCGCCCTCTATCCCCACGCCTTCACGAAGAGCCTCGCCGTCGTGGATCTCCTCCTGGAGGGGCCGGTGGAACTGGCCCTGATCGGCAGCCCGGAGGAGGCGGGGTATGAGGCGCTACGCCGGGAGGTTGGCCGCCACTACCTGCCCAATCGAATCATTGCACACCACGATCCGACCGAAGGCGAGCCACCCGATTTCCCCCTGGTAAAGGGGAAAGGGTTGGTGGATGGTCGCGCAGCCCTCTACATTTGCCGGAACCTCACCTGTCAGGCCCCGATCACCGACCCCGTGCAGGCGGCCTCCGCCCTCAGCCTACCCGAGCAGCTTTCAGCCGGCGGCACGCGCTCAGCCGTCGGATCGTTCCTGACCGGTCACGCGACTGAAGCCGGCACGGCTGCGTACGCCGCTCGCTTTGCCTCATTGGGCTATGTGGCGCTCGGATCGACCGGCCTCATCACCTGCAAACTGGGCTTCGGTGGGTACCGGATCGACGACGAGACCCGTGAGCACGACGAGGCCATGAAGAAGGCGCTACTTGAGGGCTGCAATCTGATCGACACCTCCACCAACTACATGGATGGCGGCAGCGAGCGATGCGTCGGGGCCGTCCTCGGCGAACTGGCGCGGGCCGGAACGCTGCGCCGCGAAGAGGTCATCGTGGTCTCCAAGATCGGCTACGTGCAGGGGCAGAATCTGGAGCTGGCGCAGCAGCGGGAAGCGGCGGGAACGCCGTTCCTGGAGATGGTGAAATATATGGACGGCTGTTGGCACTGCATCCATCCGGAGTTCTTGCGCGACCAGCTTGAGCGGTCCCTCACACGGCTGCAGCTCGAAACCCTCGATGTCTGCCTGCTGCACAATCCCGAGTACTTTCTCACCGATACCAGGCACCGTGGACGTAGCAATCTTGAATCGGCTCGCGACGAATTCTATCGGCGGCTGCGCGAGGCGTTCGCCTTCTTTGAGACCCAGGTAGCAGCCGGCACGATCCGATGGTACGGCGTCTCCTCGAATACCGCCGCGTCGCCCGCCACTGATCCCGAGGCAACCTCACTGACCCGGATGCTGACCGCAGCGCGCGAGGCGGGCGGACCGGCCCACCACTTCCGAATCCTCCAGCTCCCGATCAACCTGTTTGAGGCCGGCGCGCTGCTTCTGCGGAACAACGGGCTGGACAATCGGCAGACGGTGCTTGAGGCCGCATCTGCGGCCGGGGTCGGCGTCCTGGTCAACCGACCGCTCAACGCCATCGTTGGCAACGGGATGATCCGCCTGGCGGCGACCCCAAGCCGGCGTGCCGCCGACGCAATCTCGGCGATCATCGACCCGCTCCTCCCCGAGGCGCAACGAGGCGAGAGCCTGTCCAGGAAGGCACTGTGGGTCCTGACCAGTACGAAGGGCGTGAGCTGCGTCTTAAACGGCATGCGCACCCCAGCCTACGTCGATGACTCGCTCGGCGTCCTGCCCTGGCCTCCGCTCGACGATGTCGTCCCGATCTATCAGGCCGTCGCGCGCCTCACGCCGCTTGACGCAGGCCGACTAAGCAGGTAGCCTGAGTTGTAAGGCCTATGGGCATAAATCTCGTTGGCGACACTTTCAACCCAATGGCCCGTCATTGCGAGCAACCACCGGGAGCGCGGCAATCTCACCGTAGTTACACTGCGAGATTGCTTCGTCGCTCCGTTCCTCGCAATGACACATGCGAGGGAGACTTTCTAGACGATGTTGCCTGAGATGCTGACAAAACGGGAGCATGCGCTGCCGGGGTATATCCCGCCTCACAAACGGGACAGGCGACGCGCCGACAGCCATCTCAGAACGCTGGAGACTCGCCAGAAGGAGAAGGCAGCGCTCGAAGCGCAACTGGAGGCGAACCGGCTGAAGCGGGCGGAATTCTGGCAGCAAAACGGCTACGGGTGGCTCCTACGCCTCGATCGGTACGACACCTGGAAGGAGAGACGTGCAGCGTACAAGCTGCTTACGGAAGAGCGGGCGGAACTGATTGAAAAGCTTCGGCAGAAAACCATCGATCTGCACCGCAGCCCTGAGGATAAGGACGGTGACGGCTTGGTCGATACCGATCAATACCCCGATAAGATTGGCCAGAAGCGGGCCAAGCCGGCCTGGATTGCGCTGGTGGATCCGGCCAATTGCTCCGGGTGCAGTGGCCACGATGTCAAGCCGGGGGAGTGGGTGACGCCATGCCAGTCGGTCTGCCCCGTGGATTGTATCTCACACCTGACGCCAGAACAGATCACGATGCATGGGTACGACCGGAGTGTCCATGCGAATGTGCCGCCCGTCCAGATTCGGTTCGATGAGTGTATCGGCTGCGACAAATGCGCTCAAGCCTGCGCGCGGGACGCCTGGAACGCCGTCACCATGATCAGGACCGAAAAGCTGGAAGAGATCTTCGGCATCACCACCGGCACCAAGTATCCGGGCCGCGCCTCCAACGATATCGACTTCGCCAAGCTTGACCAACTGACGGACGAAGAGTTTTGCAGCCTGTACACCATGGTATAGCCGCGATGGACCGAGCGCAGATTGCCGAGATGATCCGGGCCTATGGCCGAGCCGCCGGCGCATGCGGTATTGTGAACGCGCACAGTCACTCACATCTCTCCAGTCCCCCCCTTTATCAAAGGGGGGCGCGGGGGGATTTGGACTAGGGGAATCTTCGTCGTCCCGCCACCCTCCTATCTCGTAGTCACCCAAGCACGCCCCCATCCTAACCCCGCGCCGCATGCGGACGCGCGGGAAGCGGCGTGCTGCGTTCCACCACCGTGCCCGCGCGCCGGTGGGCATGAACATTAGACGCCCCCAAGTCCCCGTGTAGGGCCCGGCATCAAGCCAGGTAGACAAACCGCCCCACCAGCGGCGCACCGAGCAGTTGCGCCCGCTCCTTCCCCAGCGTGGCCTGATCTTGTCGGTCCGTGCGCACACATACTCTCTCAGTACAGCCGCTACTTACCACTTGACAAGACCCTTCGCGTGTTGTATATATAATCAGTATGCTTGCTACTGCTCAAGAATTCAAGCCCCTCAGAGAGGTCGCAACCGTCCAGCCCGGCTACCTGAGCCGAGGCAGCGTTCGCTCGACTCCGACTGGGACCCACTTGCTGCTCCAGGCGAAGGACGTCTCCGAGGACGCGGGGGTGCTTCTGGACCGGGCCACCCGATTTCATCCCGAGCGCAAGCCAGAGTTCTACCAGGTCAATCGCGGAGACATCCTAGTGGTCGCACGGGGCCAGGATCATCGCGTACATCACGTCAATCAGGAACTCACGAACGCGCTTGCGGCTGCAACCTTCTACATCGTCCGACCGGATGTCCGTCGCGTCCTACCCGGCTACCTCGCCTGGTGGTTGAACCTGCCGTGTGTCCAGGCCGAGCTCGATGCACGCTCACGAGGCACAAACATCGCCTACGTTAGCCGCAAGGCAATCGAGACACTGCAAGTTCCGGTTCCTCCCCTGTGCGTGCAGGAACGAATCGAGCAGACCGTCGCTTTGTGGCGCAGGAAGAAATCGCTACAATCACAGATAGACGTGAAGCGCGAGCACTACATCCAGGCCGTATGCCGGCAGGCCGTCCGGCGGTCGAAGGAGCAGTAGCCATGGCGAAGAACATGTCTCAGAAGGAAATCAACGAGATTCTCTGGCGCGCCTGCGACACCTTCCGCGGCACCCTCGATCCCACCCAGTACAAGGACTACATCCTTGTGATGCTGTTCCTCAAGTACATGTCTGACCTCTGGAAGGACAAGCGGGATCAGTGTCGCGAACGGTACAAGGGAGACGAGAAGCGCGTCGAGCGGGCGCTTAGCCGCGAACGCTTCATCATGCCCGTCGTCGAGCTGAAGGATCGGGACGGCAAGGTCGAAGAGTCTTTCCCGGCCACGTTCGACAACCTCTACGAACGACGCACCCGATCCAACATCGGCGAGCTGGTCAACATCGCGCTCGAGGCCATCGAGGACGCCAACAAGGCCAAGCTCGAAAACGTCTTCCGCAATATTGATTTCAACTCCGAGCCGAATCTGGGTCAGACCAAGGACCGTAACCGCCGGCTCAACCACCTGTTGGAGGACTTCGCCAAGCCCGAGCTCGACCTTCGCCAGAGCCGCATCGGCAACCAGGACATCATCGGCAACGCCTATGAGTACCTGATCAGCCGCTTCGCCGCGGATTCGGGCAAGAAGGGCGGGGAGTTCTACACGCCCGGCGAGGTCGCGACCCTCCTGGCAAAGCTCCTGAACGCGCAGCCGGGCGAGACGATCTGCGACCCCGCCTGCGGGTCGGGATCGCTGCTGATCCGTGTCGCCAAGGAAGTGGGATCGAGCAACTTCGCGCTCTATGGTCAGGAGTCCAACGGAAGCACTTGGGCGCTGTGTCGGATGAACATGTTCCTCCACGAGATGGACAACGCGCGCATCGAGTGGTGCAACACGATTACCAGTCCGAGCCTCGTCGAGGGCGACAGCCTCATGAAGTTTAACGTCGTGGTCGCCAATCCCCCCTTCAGCCTCGACAAGTGGGGCCAGGACTTCGCTGAGAACGACCCCTACAACCGCTTCTGGCGGGGGATCCCGCCCGAGAGCAAGGGCGACTACGCCTTCATCAGCCACATGATCGAGACCGCTATCGAGGGTGACGGGCGGGTCGGCGTCATCGTGCCGCACGGCGTGCTCTTTCGAGGTGGTGCCGAGGGCAAGATCCGGCAGAAGCTCATCGAGGGCAACCTCCTCGAGGCGGTGATCGGCCTCCCAGCCAACCTGTTCTTCGGCACCGGCATTCCGGCCGCCATCGTGATTTACAACCGAGCTCGGAAACCATGGGGCCAGGCACGCGCCCACCGTGACAAGCACGTGCTGTTCATCGATGCCAGCCGGGAGTACCAGGACGACAAGAACCAGAGCCGGCTGCGCCCGCAGGACATTGACAAGATCGTCGAGGTCTTCGGCGCATTCAAGGCAGTCGACAAGTACGCCTACCCGGCCACTTTGGAGGAGGTGCAGGAGAACGACTTCAACCTGAATATCCCGCGCTACGTGGACACCTTCGAGCCGGAGCCCGACGTGGACATCCCGGCCGTGCAGAAGGAGATCGCGGATCTCGAAGCCGAGCTCGTCACCGTCGAGACTGCGCTTGCCGGCTATCTTAAGGAGTTGGGACTTTGAGCGACGGCTTCTACATCCTCTCCGTCGATGGTGGCGGCTTCCGAGGGCTGTTCGCCGCGCACCTCTTGAAGCGCATCGAGGAGGAGTGGCAGATCGACTGGCGCGATCGCTTTCGCCTGCTGGCCGGCACGAGTACCGGCTCGATTCTGACCGCCGGGCTGGCCTGCGGGCTCCCGGCCGCCCGGCTGGCCGAGTTCTACCGCGTGCACGGTGCGGCGATCTTTGCCCCGCGATTCCGCTCGCGACTCGACGTTTTAAACCTCTTTACCAGCCGATACTCCAACGCGAGGCTCCGGGCGCTCCTGGATGAGACCTTCGGCGAGACGACCTTGGGCGAGGTCGGAGTCCCCCTCGTCCTGCCTGCCGTCGATATCGACAACGGCTGTGTGCACGTCTTCAAGTCCAAGTTCCATGACGAGTTCGTCCGGGACCCCAAGGTACGAGTGTCGGATGCCGTCCTCGCGTCTTGCTCTGCGCCTACCTACTTCGATCCGCATCTTGTCGGGGACTATCAGGTCGTCGACGGCGGTCTGTGGGCCAACAACCCGTCCCTGGTGGCGACCATCGATGCCCACTACCGGCTGGGTATCCCGCTCGAAAACATCCGAGTCCTGTCCGTGGGAACAGGCACCAGCAAGACCTTCTATCCCCGGAGCGCGGGAAAGTGGAGGGACCGCCTGGTCCGCAGCTGGCAGGGGTGGGGCATCGCGTCCCGCTGGCAGCGCAGCAAGCTGCTCGACCTGATCCTCAACCTCCAGTCCGCTAACGCCCACAATATGCTTTGCCTTCTCCTCGGGGAGAGCCCTCGGGACCCGAAGCGTGTTCTCCGTTTGACCTTCGAGTCCGACCACCCCCTGCCCATGGACTCCACCCACAAGCAAAGTGAATGGGTCACCAAGGCCGACCATGCCTTCACCCACAACGCCGCACGGATCACCGACTTCCTCTCCATTCCAGGAGCTACAAGATGAATGAACAAGAAAACCGCAAACGTCTCAATCGGATACTGCGTGACCTTTCGGATGAGCTCGACGTACCGCCGTCGAAGTACCGTGAGGCCAAGGAGCACTACGACGCCGTCGGCGCATGGCTCGGGGACGACGACTCCGAGCTGGCGCCCTACGAGCCCACGATCTATCCGCAGGGTTCGTTCGCGTTCGGCACGGCAGTGCGTCCGCTGGGTGACGACGAGTACGATGTGGACGCGGTCTGCCTGCTGCAGCTGTCCCCGGACCAAGTGACCCAGCAGCAACTGAAGGCACTGGTTGGAGACCGCCTGAAGCATCAGCGAAGCCGCTACGAGGAAATGCTCGAGCCGCCGGACGGCGGTCGTCGCTGCTGGACCATCCAGTACGCCGACGCGTCGAAGTTCCACCTCGACGTGCTCCCGGCCATCCCGGATGATTACGGCCGAGTGATAGCTCTTGGTGTGCCGGAGAAATGGGCGCAGCACGCCATCTGCCTCACTGACCGCAAGACCTGGAGCGTCGATCCCGAGTGGCCGCGCAGCAACCCTAAGGGTTACATCGCCTGGTTCAAGGACTGCATGCGGGTGCGTCTCGACGAAGCCAAGCATGCCCTCGCGGTGGCGAAGCAGGCCGATGTCGAAACGATCGAGGACTTCGACGTTCGCACGCCGCTCCAGCGCCTCATCCAGATTCTCAAGCGCCACCGCGATGTGCGCTACAACGGCGACGACGATAAGCCCATCTCGATCATCATCACCACACTGGCCGCACGGGCCTACGACAACGAGACCGACCTCGCGGAGGCCATTCTGAATGTCGTCCCCCGTATGCGTCAGTCCATCGAGCAGCGGGACGGTGTCTGGTGGGTGCCGAACCCGGTGAACCCCCAGGAGAACTTCGCAGACAAGTGGACCGAGCCTCCGCGCAAGGCCGAGATCTTCTTCGAGTGGCTGACAGCGGTCGAGCAGCAGTACCGTAATCTTCTCAGTGACAAGGGATGGAACAACGTTGGAGAACACCTCGAGGCGGCTTTCGGGAGCCGCGACGCCAAGGCCGCGATCGCGAAGTACGCTGCGCGCGAGGCGCGCCAGCCGGGTGCGAGAATGGTTGCTCCCGCAGTGCTCACTCCGCGCAAGTCAGAGCATCCGACCAACCCGAAGATCGAGCTTCCGTCGAACCCGGGCAAGCCGTGGCGGCCCTGAGCGGGACATGGACGAGGGAGTCGAACAACTCGTGATCGAGCAGATGGCCGAAGTGCAAGCGCAGCACCCGAACCTGGAGCTGCAGCGCGATCCCGACGGAAAGATCTGGGTTCGCGGCGCTGTGGGCTTCTCGATCAAGCACGACTCCCAAACGGTCGAGGACTGCTACCAGCTCGCGCTTGCGATTCCGGAGGACTACCCCGCGTCTCCGCCGTTCATCTTCGAGACAGAGGGGAGGATCTCCAGGGAATTTGGTCACTTCATGGAGGCAGGGAACTTTTGCCTCGAAACCCCGGTCGAGGTACGACGGCGCTTCGCGCAGCATCGGAACCTGCGCCGCTTTCTCGACGAGCAGGTGATCCCGTACCTCTTCGCCTACAGCTACAAGCGCGACTATGGGGTACTACCCTTCAGCGACCGACTGCATGGTACCCCAGGACTCCTCCAGTACTACACCGAGTTCTTCGAGACTTCGGGAATCCCAGCCATGAAGCTGCTCAAGTGCTTGGCCGACGATTGGGCACCGCCTCTGATGGCCTGTCCGTGCGGCGCAGAGGGCAAGCTCAAAGACTGTCACGGTCCGAGGCTCGATGAACTCCGACCCCATCTGTCGCGAGATTGGTTCGAGGCCGAACTCCGGCAAATAGCAAAGGACGCGCGACTCGCCGGAATCCGGCTTCCCGAAGGCTCGGTGCTGCCGAAGCGAATGCTGAAGCAGGAGCGGCGGCGGAATACGGGGCGAAAGAAGAGATGAGCGGCAAGCTGGCGCGCAATGCATGGCCCATGGTGCCTGTAGGCGAACTCCTCAAAAGTGTTCGCCGCCCGGTGGATGTCAGAAATGACGCTACCTATCGCGAGATCGGCATCCGCAGCCACTGCAAAGGGATCTTCCACAAGCCACCCACGACGGGCGCCCAGATCGGAAGCAAGCGTGTCTTCTGGGTCGAGCCCGGTTGCCTCATCCTCAACATCGTATTTGCCTGGGAGCAAGCTGTTGCGATGACGGGAGATCGCGAGGTTGGAATGATCGCCTCCCACCGATTCCCCATGTACGCGTCGCGCAATGGCAAGCTGCTGCCGCAGTACGCTTGGCGCTACTTCTCCTCGCCCCGGGGTAAGTACGACCTGGAGATCGCCTCTCCGGGCGGCGCCGGACGCAACAAAACGCTCGGGCAGGAAGAGTTCATGCGGCTGAAGATACCCGTCCCGCCCATCGACTACCAGCGTAAGGCCGTGGAGGCTCTGGTAGCGGCGGATCGGGCGATTGAGCGGACGGGTCAGCTCATCGCGGCCAAGCGGACGCTCAAGAAGGGCCTCGCACAGCAACTGCTCACCGGCCAGCGACGACTGCCGGGGTTCTCGAAGGCGTGGAGCACGAGATCGCTAAAAAACCTTGTGACATTACTCTTCAGCGGAGTCGACAAGAAGAGCCACGTGGGAGAGACACCTGTCCGCCTATGTAACTATACCGATGTCTACTACAACGACCGCATCAGCAATGACATGGAGTTCATGCGGGCCACGGCCAACGATGCGGAGATTGAGAGATACTCATTAAGACGCTGGGACGTGATCATCACGAAGGATTCTGAGACGCCAAATGACATCGCCAAGCCTGCCGTGGTGATGCAAGACATGCCCGGCGTCGTGTGTGGCTATCACCTGGCCATTCTTCGCCCGAAGAAGGTGGACGGCCCATTCCTGGCCCAACTCCTCCGTCTGCCGCGCACCCGTTACGAGTTCTGCCGCGTCGCTAATGGCGTGACTCGCTTCGGGCTCGGACAGACCGCCTTACGTGGCCTCGATCTGACGATTCCCGAGCGTGATGAGCAGGAGCGAATCGCCGCCGTGCTGGGTGCGACTGACCGGGAGATTGGCCTCCTTGAGAAAAAGCTCGCGGCACTGCGTGAACTGAAAAGGGGCCTGATGCAGAAACTGCTGACCGGCCAAGTCCGGGCGAATGCGTAGGTGAGTCATGGCTAAATTACTGACCTTCGCTCAGGCTCTGAAGCAGTCCGAAGGCGGAAAGCGGCACGCGCTGCTGGGCAACGGATTCAGCCGAGCGTACCGCAATGACCTGTTCGCCTATGATGCCCTGTTCGCCCAGGCGAAAGACAAGCTCTCGGCCAGCGCGAAGAGAGCATTCGAGGCTCTGAAGACGACCGACTTCGAAGCGGTGATGCGGGCGCTGAAGCAGACGGTCGACCTTGTTCAGGCCTACGCTCCGAAGAGCCAGAAGTTGGCGAGGAAGCTGGCGGCCGATGCCGAGACGCTGCGCGAGGTGTTGGCCCAGGCGATTGCCAGCAGCCACCCGGACCGGCCGAACGACATCCGTGACACCGAGTTCGCGGCCTGTCGCGCGTTCCTGTCCCACTTCGACAACATCTATACGCTCAACTACGACCTGCTGCTGTACTGGGCGCTGATGCACGACGATGGTGACAACCGCACCATCAACTGCAACGACGGTTTCCACCAGCCCGAGGACAGGCTCGCGGAGTACGTCGTGTGGGAGGTTGGCGACGTTGGGTCTCAGAATGTGTTCTATCTGCACGGGGCGCTCCACGTGTTCGACGCCGGTGCCGAGGTGCAGAAGTACACCTGGTGCAACACGGGCATCGCACTGGTGGATCAGATTCGCGAGGCGCTCGCGGAGAACCGATACCCGATCTATGTCGCTGAAGGCAACTCGGAATCGAAGATGCGGCGAATTCAGCACAGCGCCTTTCTCAGTCGGGCGTTTCGTAGCTTCTCCAGTATCGGCGGATCATTATTCATCTTCGGGCATTCACTGGCCAGCAACGATGAACATGCGTTGCGCTTGATCGAGCGCGGAACGACCAAGTCAGTCTACGTGAGCATCTACGGTGGTCCTAAGAGTGTGGACAATCGGCGGGTCATCGATCGGGCCGAGCGGTTTCTGGACGGCCGAGAGAAGTCGCGGCGGCGCAACAAGCTGGATGTGAAGTTCTTCGACGCCGCCAGCGCGCAGGTGTGGGGGTAGAGCATGGATACCCCCTCCTTCCAGGAAGACCTCATCTCCCAGCTTCCCGCCCTGGAGCTGCTGCAAAAGCTTGGGTACGACTACCTCACATCAGACCAGACGGTCTCTGCCCGGGGCGGACGTCTGGCGAACGTCGTACTCGATCAGGTGCTGGCCGAGCAGCTTCGCAGGCAGAACATCATCCGCTTCAAGGGTCGCGAGTACCCCTTCAGCGAAGGCAACATCCTCGCGGCCGTGCAGGCCCTGAAGGATGTCGTGGACGACGGTCTGCTGCTGACCAACGAGAAGGTCTACGATCTGTTGTGCCTCGGAAAGAGCTTGCAGCAGTCCATCGAAGGAGACAGCAAGAGCTTCCAGCTCGACTACATCGATTGGGTGCACCCGGAGAACAACGTCTACCACGTCACCGAGGAGTTCGTCGTCGAGCGTAGCGGTGGCCAGGAGACGCGGCGCCCTGACATCGTCCTCTTCGTGAACGGCATTCCTCTCGTCGTGATCGAGTGCAAACGGCCAGACCTGAAAGACCCCATCGGCCAGGCCATTAGCCAGCACGTTCGCAACCAGCAGCGGGACCAGATCCCGCGCCTTTTCTTCTACGCCCAGCTTCTGCTCGCCGTCTCGAAAAACGAGGCGAAGTACGCCACCGTGGGGACGCCGGCCAAGTTCTGGTCCGGTTGGAAGGAGGACCTGAGCGAGGAGGCTGAGGCCGATCTGGCGGAGAAGGTGAGCGTTCCCCTCACAGAAAGCCAGGTCGAGAGGATCTTCGCATCCCGGGAATCCTGGGTGCGGGAGCGTGCTGCCGCCTATGGAAGCCTGGAGCGGCAGGTGACCGCCCAGGACCGCACGCTCTATGCCCTCTGCCGCAGGGAGCGGCTCCTCACGCTGGTCTTCCGCTTCGTGCTCTTCGACGCGGGCGAGAAGAAGGTGGCCCGGTATCAGCAGTACTTCTGCGTCAATAAGATTCTCGATCGGGTGCGCCGAACCCAACGCAATGGTACGCGCAAGGGCGGCGTGGTCTGGCACACGCAGGGCAGCGGTAAGAGTCTGACCATGGTCATGCTTGCCGAGTCGCTGGCCCTGGATCGTGCGATCGACGACTACAAGATCATCCTCGTGACTGATCGGGTCGATCTGGACGATCAGATCTACAAGACCTTCCACCACTGCGGCACCCAGCCCGTGCAGGCCAAGACCGGGAAGCACCTCGCGGAGCTGCTCCGGGACAACAAGGCGCGCATCATCACCACGGTGATCGACAAGTTCGAGCTGGCGCTGGGCAAGGCGGGGGTGCGCGATGAGAACCCGGACATCTTCGTCCTGGTGGATGAGAGTCACCGGGGCCAGTACGGCGAGCTTCACGCCAAGATGAAGAAGGCGCTCCCGAATGCCTGCTTCATCGGCTTCACTGGCACGCCTGTGACGAAGAAGGACAAGAACACGATCGAGCGCTTCGGCGGTCTGATCGACACCTACACGATCGAGCAGGCCGTGGAGGACAAGGCCGTGGTGCCGCTTCTCTACGAGGGGCGCCACGTCGACCAGAAGGTCGATTCCGAAGCGGTGGACTCCTGGTTCGAACGAATCACCGCATCGCTCTCCGCTGAGCAGAAGCGCGACCTGAAGAAGAAGTTCTCTTCGAGTGACCAGCTCAACAAGGCCGAGCAGAAGGTCATGCGGATCGCCTGGGATGTGAGCGAGCACTTCCGGGACAACTGGCAGGGGACGCCTTACAAGGCGCAGCTCGTGGCCCAGGACAAGGCGACGGCCCTTCTCTACAAGAAGTTCCTCGACGAGTTCGACATGGTGACCAGCGAGGTACTGATCTCCGGGCCCGATGATCGCGAGGGCGAGGAGGACGTCCACGAGGAGTCGAAGGGCGAGGTGAAGGCCTTCTGGAAGGCAATGATGGCCAAGTATGGCGGCGAGAAGGAGTACAACCGTCAGGTCATCAGCGCCTTCAAGCATGCGGACGCGCCCGAGATCATCATCGTGGTGGACAAGCTGCTGACCGGCTTCGACGCTCCACGGAACACCGTGCTCTACCTCACTCGCCGCCTGAAGGGCCACGCCCTGCTGCAGGCGATCGCGCGTGTGAACCGACTCTTCGACGGCAAGGACTTCGGCTATATCATTGACTACCGCGGCGTCCTTCAGAACCTCGACGAGGCCTTCGACCTCTATGGTCAGCTCGCCGAGTTTGACCGCGAGGGTCTCGATGACCTCGCCCAGGCGCTGACAGACGTAAGTGCCGAGGTGCTGAAGCTCCCGCAGCGGTATTCAGATCTCTGGGATCTGTTCAAGACTGTTCGAAACAGGCGGGATGAGGAAGAGTACGAGCAGCTTCTTGCGGATGAGGAACTACGCGACCTGTTCTACGATCGCTTGAGCGCATTCTCGAGAACGCTGGCCGTGGCGCTGTCGAGCGTGAGCTTCCTGGACGAGACGCCCGAAGAGAAGGTGGCGAAGTACAAGGGCGACCTGCAGTTCTTCATGCAGCTACGCGTTTCGGTGAGGCGGCGGTATGCGGAGGTCGTCGACTTCAAGGAGTACGAACCTCGCATCCAGAAGCTGATCGACCAGCATGTGGGGACTGGTCAGGTCGAACAGGTGACCGACCTTGTAAACATCTTCGATGCCGATGCCTTCGCGAAGGAGGTGGACAAGCTGGAGAGCGCGGCATCAAAGGCGGACACGATCGCCTACCGGACCAAGCGCACCATCAATGATCACATGCAGGAAGATCCAGCGTTTTATCGGAGGTTCTCCGAGTTGTTGGAGGGCGCCATCCGAGCGTTTCGCGAGCAGCGGCTCTCCGATGCCGAGTATCTCCGGAAGGTCTCAGAGATCGCGAATCGAGTGCGGAACCGGACCGGGGACGATGTCCCGCCCGCGTTGGCTCAGCGAGGCGCGGCCAAGGCGTTCTTCGGTGTACTGCAGGAGGTGCTCGCGCAGGGCGGTGGCGAAGAGAGCGACACGCGAGATATCAGCACCACGGCGAGTCTCGCGATCGACGACATCGTGCATAAGCACCGCATCGTCAACTGGACGCGAAACGCGGACGTCCAGAACCGCATGAAGGGCGCCATCGAGGACTACCTATTCGAGATCCAGGAGCAGCACGGTCTTGCGCTGACCTTTGAAGAGATCGACCGTGTGCTCGAAACGGTGATCGACATTGCCAGAGTTCGTTATGCCTGAGACTGCGAGACAGACAGTCGTCGTCGAGTATGGCAGCCATCGGATTTCTGTCCTGTTGAGATTCGAGGAGCGCAAGCGACTGTCGATCTCGGTACACCCCGACGGGTCGGTGACAGCTCTGGCGCCTGCTGACCGCCCGCCATCAGAGGTGCTGTCGCACCTGAAGCGAAGGCGGTCGTGGATCGCGAAGCAGCGTCGTCACTATGAGGTATATCAGCCGCTTCCGGAGGAGAAGCGGTTCATCTCGGGGGAGACGCACCTGTACTTGGGGCGGCACTACCGGCTGAGAGTGCGGTGTTCGCCCCATGCCGATGTGAGACTTATCGGCCGCTATTTGAATGTGTCTGTCCTGACGCCGGACAAGCCTGCCAACGTTCGTGCGGCACTCGACGGCTGGTACCGGACACGTGCCGAGCCGATCTACCGTGATCGGATGGAACGCTGCCTGGAGGAGGCGCCGAGCCTGCGACGACTCAATCCAGCGCTGAGGATAAGAGCGATGAAGCGGCGCTGGGGAAGCTGCTCGAGGGCAGGCACCATCACTCTCAGCACCGAAGCGATCAAGACGCCCTTGCACTGCATCGAGTACGTCATCATGCATGAACTCTGCCACCTGCGCATCCACGACCACGGTCCTGCGTTCTTTCGGCTACTCAGTCACGTTATGCCGGACTGGGAAAGGAGAAAGGCACGTCTCGACGCAGTGGTGTTGCGGTAACCGCCGATCTACTCAGATGTGGGTTATGCGTATCTTCCGCATGCACGGCCAGCCGCCAGACAAGCAGGTGAAAGCGATGCAGACTGTATTGGAACAGGCTGCATTCTTGTCCGCGGAATGGGCGTTGGCATGAGAGGGACATTTAACTAGTGGTCTGAAACTAGTCATAAAAGCGATAAAGAATCGAAGAGGGTACACTTGATGATCCGCTTCCTCCATACAAGCGACTGGCAGTTGGGGATGACCCGCCATTTCCTTTCGGAGGGCGCGCAGGAAAGGTATAGCCAGGCGCGCTTTGACGCCATTCGTACCATGGGTCGCATCGCCAAGGAGGAGCAATGCCGGTTCGTGCTGGTCTGCGGCGACGCGTTCGAATCGAACCAGGTGGATCGGAAGACGGTTGCGCGTGCTATGGAGGCGCTCAAAGAAGTTTCGGTTCCGGTATTCATCCTGCCGGGAAACCATGATCCGCTGAACGCGGCCTCCGTATATCGGTCGAGCACCTTTATTGAACGGAAGCCCGCGCACGTGCAGGTCGTTGAGAACGCCGCCCCCATCAGGGTCGCTGCGGAAGTAGAACTGGTGGGGGCGCCGTGGCTGTCCAAACGACCGGCCACCAATCCTCTTGAGGATGCGATCAGCGCCCTCGGACCCGCCGACGGGGTGAGTCGTATCTGCCTGGCTCACGGAGCCGTCGATACGCTTACGCCTGACCGTGAATCCGCCGGCATCATTTCAGTCGCCATGCTTGAACAGGCCATTATCGAAGGCAAGATTCACTTCGCGGCGCTTGGGGATCGGCATTCCCTGACCAAGGTTGGTGACAGCGGCCGTATCTGGTATTCCGGAACACCTGAGTCCACGGATTTTCGGGAGACGCAATCGGGGTATATCCACATCGTGGAAATCGGAGATGGCACTGTGGCGAGCAAGGGCATCCAGATCGGCCAGTGGCGTTTTATAGAGCGGGAGCGCGTCGACCTCAACACGGCCGATGATGTGGAAGCTTTGCGGAAGTCCCTGGAGGAGATTGAGAACAAGGATCGCACGGTTGTCCGGCTGAGCCTTGTCGGCTCGCTTACCCTGACATTGAGCGGCGCTCTCCAGAATCACATCCTTGCCGCAAACGATGTCTTTGGTGCATTCGATGTGCGGGCTGACGATCTTCTCGTGCTACCGGACCATACGGATTTTGCCAATCTTGGATTCTCGGGTTTTGCGGACGGAACCGTGCAACGGCTCCGAAGCAAAATCTCGGAAGGTAGAGATGAAGGTACGGTGGCCCGCGAAGCCCTGATTCTCATGCTGAGGTTGGCAAGGGAAACCGTATGAAATTCATTCGCCTTCGAGTCGCCAACTATCGTGGTGTGACGGCTGCCGAGGTGACATTTGGTCCTGCCGGCATTACCCTTGTGCAGGGCCCGAATGAAGCCGGGAAGACCAGCCTTGGTGAGGCCATTGGGCTTCTCTTCGATTACCTGGATTCGAGCAAACATCGGAATATCGAGGCGATCAAGCCGGTCCATCGGGACGAAGGGCCTGAGATAGAACTGCAAGCTGAAAGCGGTCCCTATGCCTTTACCTACTTCAAGCGGTTCCTGAAGAAGCCGGAAACTACACTCACCGTCACCAGGCCCAAGTCAGAGAACCGCACGGGACGCGAGGCGCACGAGCGTGCCGAGGCTATCCTCCGGGAGACTCTCGATATTGACTTATGGAAGGCGCTGATCATCCAACAGGGCGACGCCATCCACCAACCAAATCTGACTAAGCAAGCCTCTCTTTCGCGCGCTCTTGACAAGGCGGCTGGCGGTCGACCCGCCGATCCTCGGGAAGAAGGTCTGTTCGACGCGGTGCTGGAGGAATACCTTCGTTACTACACTGAACGCGGCACGGAACGTAAGGACCTCGCAGAGGCCCGCAAGGCGCTGACAGACGCCTACGCGGAGGTCGCCCGTATCCAAAAGGCTATCCGTGACCTCGACCATGACATCGAACGCGCCGCCTCGCTCCAACGGGAACTGGGGCAAATCAAGAAGCAGGAAGAGGAGCTGACGAAAGAGCGGGCCGCTCATACAGCTTCTCTGGAGGAAATTGGCATTTTGGAGAACGCACTCTCGGAGGCGCGGCTCAAGTTGAAGTCTGCGCAGCAATCCGAGCAGATCGCCCATCGAGATAAGGAAGCACGCCAAGGGCTCATTGGCGCGGCTGACAAAGCGGCCAAAGCGCATGCAGACATTGAAGAATCCGGCGTGATGTCACTGGCGGCATTGAATCAGGCCGAGTCTAAGCTCAAGGATGCCCAGACAGCTTTCGATGAGAGTGACCGGAAGAGAAAAGGGGCGGATGCCCTTGCCGTTCTCCGGCGTGCCGATTTCGATTACTACAACAACAGATTGCATTTCGAGCAGCTCCGGGAACGAAAGAGCCGTATTGACCACGCCAGAAAGAACGCAGCCCAAGCGGAAGAGATTCTGGCTCGAAATTCAGTGGATTCCCGCGCATTGAAGTCAATCCAGGACGCCGAACGTGGGTTATTGACCGCCAACGCCCAGTTGCAGACTGGGGCGCCAAGCGTGCTCCTTCGTGGACTGGCCGATTGCCATCTGTCGGTTGACGATGCCGAGGTCAGCCTCAGCAAGGGAGAAGTTCGAACGATATCTGTTGCGGACACATCGCGATTGAGCATACCCGGCGTGTTGGACATAGAGATTACCGCGGGCGCCAGTGCTGAAGGTCTGACAAGAAAGGTCGAAGCGGCACGTCGAGCATTGGGCGACGCCTGCGCTAAAGCGGGTGTCTCCACCCCTGATGACGCGCGGAAGGCGTGTGATGACCGTCGCGAGGCAATGCGGCATGTGGAATCCAAAGCGCAGGCGGAGAAGGAGAACCTGCGCGATTTGACCTATGAGGAGCTGGATCGAAGGCTGCGCGGTCTGGAGCAGTCAGTTCCTGAGTATCTTGCCAGGCGTGTGGCCGAACCTCCGATGTGTCCTGACTTGGAATCGGCGAAAAAGGAACGGGCAAGAGCCGAGGCATTACACCACGAAACAGTCAGTCAATGGGAGTCAGATCGCGAACAACTGGATGCCGCCCGAAGCGTTCGGGATGTGTGGAACACCAAGCACCAGGAATCGCGGGTCCAACTCGACCTCCTGGCGAAAGATCTCAAGAATGCATGCGACAACCTTGAACGCGCGCGACAGAGCGTTACCGACGATGCATTGGAGACATCTCTGACAAATGCGGTCCAGGCCGTCGCGTCAGAAGAGGCCGGCGTTCGAGCCGCCGAGACATCTCTTAAGGCAAAGAACCCCGATAAGGTGAAAGCACTGGCCGAGACAGCTAAAGGCTCTCTGCACACAGCGCAGAATCGCCGGAATGCCGCTCACACGGAACTGACCGAGGTTCAGACACGGTTGAAAATCCACGGCGAGGAAGGGCTGCACGAGAAGCTGCACGGGGCTCAGACTCGTCTGGACCACCTTGCGGCAGACCATGCATCCCTGTTGCGGCGCGCATCTTCGGCGAAATGTCTCTTTGAGACCATGCGAGAAGAGCGAGACAAGGCTCGACGCGCGTATGTTGCCCCGCTGAAAGAAAAAATCGAACATCTGGGACGTCTGGTCTTCGATGATTCTTTCCAGGTGGACATCAGCGAGGACTTACTGATTGTCAGTCGAACGATGAACGACATTACGGTGCCGTTTGACTGCCTGAGCGGTGGCACGCGGGAGCAGCTCTCCCTGATCTTCCGTTCTGCCTGCTCTATGATCGTTGCCAAGGATGGCGGAGCGCCACTTATCCTGGATGATACCTTGGGCTATACCGACCCGGGACGATTGCGTCTCATGGGTGCTGTGCTCGCCAAGGCAGCCAAGGAGTGCCAGATCGTTATTTTCACCTGTGTTCCAGACCGTTATGGCAATGTCGGAGAGGCTACTGTTGTCGCTTTAACCTGACATGAGCAGGTGCAGGTGCGCAAGGACCTGCCGCCGTCAATACCTGATCCCGAAGCCCGACTCACCCTTAGGTTCCCCCCAGACCATCTCAACACCGTTCACCCGCGCAGCCGGCGGCCCTTTATGACACCAGGCGATCATCGCCTCCACGGCCGGCTGCTCGCCCTCGAACACCGCCTCGACCCGGCCATCCGGCGTGTTCCGCACCCACCCAGCAACGCCGCCGGCTGCCGCCTCATCAACCGTGTAGGCGCGGAAACAGACCCCCTGGACCCGTCCTGAGATCAAGACATGCGCCCTGACGTGTTTCTGCTCTACCATCATCCTGTCCCTATTTGGAAACCAGCACGTCTTGCCACAAGCGCCGGTAGTAGCGGTTCAGGGCCGCATCGGAACCGATCAGCAAGACGGAGCGCGCCATGATGCCATAGACGGCCCGCGCGGGACCTTGATCACCACGCTCGGATCCAGCAGGTTGGGCGATCGCGCGAGCAGCGCCAACGTCTTAAGGCCGATGAATAGGGGTAAGGTGCAGGCCAGGCGCATTCGGACTTCACGCCGTGGAATCGCCAGGGTATAGGCCCAGCCCTCCTGGTAATGCTCGAGGGTCAGTGCGAGGAGGGAGTGCAGCAACGGCTTGACCGTGACAATCGCTGACGGGTTGAGCAGATCAGCGGGCTGAAGGCTCAGCGCGTCCAGCTCCTGCCGAGGGAGGTAACAGCGGCCTATGCGAAGGTCCTTTGAGAGGTCGCGCAGGATGTTGGTCATCTGCAGCCCCTTCCCGAACCGGACGCCGCGCCGCCTCATCGCCTCCCGATCCCATCCGGCGATGGAAGGGCGATGCGCCAGGTGGATATCGGTCCAAAACTCCCCCACGCACCCGGCCACATAGTAGGTATAGCGGTCCAGGTCGGCTCGCGTCTCAAGGGCGACGAGGCGCCCCTCATCCTCACCGGGGAAGGTGACGAGATCCATGACCATCCCCTCGGTCAGGGTCAGGACGACATCACGAATCATCGCCTGATCGGATGGACTGAGGGAACGAAGGACAGCAAACCCCTCCTCGAGGCGGGTGAGTAGCTCCCGCTCGGCCGCAATCTGCTGTCGTTCCACCAGCGCCTCTTTGATCGCCGGAAGTCGTTCGGCTCGTCCTTCCCTGATTGCGTCCCGGAAGAGCTCGAGGTACTTCAGGCGGTCGGTACGGCTGATGAGCGCGGTGTCGGCAATGGTGTCTGCCGCCCGGGCAAGCAGATACGCGAGACCGATCGGTCGCCGCAGATCGCATGGAACTGCCCTCAGGGTCAAATAGAATGAGCGGCTGACTTCTTGAGGAGTGGGCCGAGCAGGGCTTGATTGTTCATCGCGGCGGGCGGTTCGGCCAGGGTTACCACGGGCGGGGAGTCAATCCAGGTCGATATCCCGGGTGGGCCGGATGACCGGTTCGTCTTTCGCCTTCTTGAGCAGCTCCTTGAATTTCCGCTCCAGGAGCTTCCCCTTTTCTTTCTCCGCTTCCATCGACTCCTTGAAGTGCGCCTCGCGCCGACCCGCCTCACCCTTCAGCTCATCGACGGCGGCCTTCAGATCCGTGACTACCTCCACCTTCGGCGGCAGCTCGTAATGCAACACTGCGCCAAGCTCGGGGTCAACAGTGAGCCTCGCCTGGCAACATGGGCAGGCCACTTCGATGGTAGGCTTGGACTCTTCGCTCATACGTCGCTCCCAGGCAGATGCTAACGGTTAGTTTATTCAGGTGTCAAGGGCGAAATGGAGTAGGGTATGCACGCAGGACGACCGAGGGTGAGGCTCCGAGCTACAGCCGGCGGCCGACGGCGAGGGCGATAGGGCGCAGCTCGTCCATGAGCTGCTGGAACTTGGTGAGCTTAAGCGACTGCAGCCCGTCCGACTGAGCTGTTTCTGGCGTCGGATGGACCTCGATGAGGAGGCCGTCGGCGCCGCAGGCGACTGATGCCTTGGCCATCGGCGCCACATAGTCCCAGTGGCCCGTACCGTGGCTGGGATCGACAATCACCGGCAGGTGGGTCAGCTTGTTGAGGACGGGAACCGCGCTCAGATCCAGGGTAAAGCGGGTACTGGTTTCGAAGGTTCGAATCCCGCGCTCGCAGAGGGCGACGTTGTAGTTGCCCTCGGACAGGATGTACTCGGCCGCCATCAGGAACTCCTTGATGGTGGTCGCCATCCCCCGTTTAAGCAGGACCGGCTTGCCGACCTCGCCGGCTCGCTTCAGGAGTGCGAAGTTCTGGACGTTGCGGGCGCCGATCTGCAGGATGTCGGCATACGCCGCCACCAGTTCCACGTCCATGGGGTTGACGACCTCGGTGATAATCTTCAGGCCGGTGGCCGCCCGCGCGGCATCGAGGAACTTGAGCCCCTCCTCGGCCAGGCCTTGAAAGGCGTAGGGCGAGGTGCGCGGCTTAAAGGCCCCGCCCCTGAGGACCGTAGCCCCGGCCGCTTTGACCGCCTGGGCGGTCTGCAGCATCTGTGCCTCGCTCTCTACCGAGCAGGGACCGGCCATGACCACGACCGCCGGTCCGCCGATCTCCAGATCGCCTACCCGGACGATACTCTTGCCGCCCTTGACCTCACGGCTCGCCAGCTTGAACGGCTGCAGGATCGGGACGACGGTATCTACCCCCGGCATCACCTCCAGCGACTGCAGGCGGTCCTTGCCCCGCTCATCCCCTACAGCCCCGATGACGGTCCGCTGCGCCCCCTCAATGATATGGGCCTGGTAGCCGAGTTCCTCGATCCGCCGAATGACCTCCCGGATCTGGCTCTCGGAGGCGCCGGTCTTCATCACGATAATCATGCCGGCCTCATTCCGATGGTCGCCCCTTGGCGGCGACCGCCATCCTGGCAAGCGCCCGTTCGAGAGCGGCCTGGGCCCTGGCGTGATCGATGGCTTCATCCCCGAATTGGCGCAGCCGCTCCTCGGCGCGCACCCTCGCCTGTTCGGCCCTGGCTAGATCGATCTCCTCCGGTCGCTCCGCCGACTCCACCAGAACGATCACCTTGTCGGGGCGAACCTCCGCGTACCCCCAGTTGACGGCCAGAAACCGCTCTTTCCGCCCTCGGGTGTAGGACAGCTCGCCGATCTTCAGCGTCGTCATAAAGGGGGTGTGGCCGGGCCAGACGCCGAAATACCCCTCCTGGCCGGGGGCCATCAGCTCTTCGACCTCTTCACTGATGATCAGCCGCTGAGGCGTCACCACCTCAAGCATGAACGTTTGATTGTGTTGCTCTGCCATGGCTTCCCCAGAAAACGTCTATTGAGTCCCTTGCGTCTTGCGTCTCAGGGCCTATGGGGCTATGCCCTTCCGGCACCTTACGACAGAGGCTTACTTGTGGCCCGCGAGCTTTTCCGCTTTCTCCCGGGCCTCGTCGAGGGTCCCGACCATGTAGAAGGCCTGCTCCGGCAGATCATCCGCCTTCCCCTCAATCAGCTCCTTGAACCCCTGGACCGAGTCTTTCAGCTTGACGTAGCGGCCGGGTTGACCTGTGAACTGCTCCGCCACGAAGAAGGGTTGGGAGAGGAATCGCTGGACCTTTCTCGCCCGCGCCACCACCAGCTTGTCGTCCTCGGACAACTCGTCCATCCCCAGGATGGCAATGATGTCCTGGAGGTCCTTATAGCGCTGCAGGATCTTCTGAATCGACCTGGCCACCGCATAGTGCTCATCACCCACGATCCGGGGATCGAGGATTCGGGAGGTGGAGGCCAGCGGATCGACCGCAGGATAGATTCCCAACTCGGTGAGCTGCCTGGAAAGGACGGTCGTGGCGTCCAGATGGGCAAAGGCTGCAGCCGGCGCAGGGTCGGTGATGTCGTCGGCCGGCACGTAGATGGCCTGGACCGACGTGATAGAGCCGGTCTTGGTCGAGGTGATCCGTTCCTGCAGCTCACCCATCTCCGTTCCGAGCGTCGGTTGGTAACCGACGGCCGAGGGCATCCGGCCCAGCAGCGCCGAAACCTCAGAGCCGGCCTGCGTAAAGCGGAAGATGTTGTCGACGAACAGCAGCACATCCTGCTTCTCCTCGTCTCTGAAGTATTCGGCGACGGTCAGCCCGGTCAGCGCCACCCGCAGCCGTGACCCGGGCGGCTCGGTCATCTGGCCATAGATCAGGGCGGTCTTCTCAATAACCCCCGACTCCTTCATCTCCAGCCACAGATCGTTGCCCTCACGGGTCCGTTCGCCCACTCCGGCGAAGACCGAGATGCCGCCATGCTCCATGGCGATGTTGCGGATCAGCTCCATGATGACGACGGTCTTGCCGACTCCCGCGCCGCCGAAGAGGCCGGTCTTGCCGCCCTTCGTATACGGTTCCAGCAAATCGACGACCTTGATGCCGGTCTCCAGGATCTCGACCTTGGTCGCCTGTTCGTCGAAGGCCGGGGCGGGGCGGTGGATCGGGTAGTGCGCCTTCGCGTCTATCGGCCCTCTTTTATCAACCGGCTCCCCGATGACGTTCATGATCCGCCCGAGGGCGGCCTGGCCCACAGGAATCGTGATCGGCGCGCCGGTATCTACCACCTCCATCCCGCGGATCAACCCGTCGGTGGAGGACAGGGCGATAGCTCGGATCCGGCTTTCGCCCAGGTGTTGGGCCACCTCCACAATCAGTCGTTCGCTGTAGGAAAAGATGTCCTTGGTCTGCTGGGCCTTTACCTCAAGGGCGTTGTGAATGGCCGGCAGTTTGCCCGGGTCAAACTCGACATCGACGACAGGCCCGATGACCTGTACGATCTTTCCTGCGTTCATCATCTCACTCCTCGTTAAAAGCAGCCTTCAGCTATCAGCTTTCAGCAAGAACAACCGGGCGCAACAAAGGCCAATGTTCCCAAGTACGATGGTGGGGGCAAATCTGCTTACGATCCCTGCTTTTGCTGAGCGCTGACGGCTGACCGCTGCCTTTAGCCGCGAGCCGCCCGCAACGCCTCGGCCCCTCCGACCACCTCGAGCAACTCCTTGGTAATTCGCTCCTGCCGGGCCTTATTGAACTGTAGCGTCAACAGGTCGATCATCTCTGAGGCGTTCTTGCTCGCCGCATCCATGGCGGTCATCCGGGCGCCGTACTCGCCCGCCAACGATTCCATGAGCGCCCTGTAGACCTGCACCTCAACGTGTTTCGGGAGCAACCCCTCCAGGATCGCCTGCGGCGACGGCTCATAGATGAAGTCGAGGGCGGCCAGATCCTCGGGGGCTTGCAACGGCTCGATAGGGAGCAGCCGTTCCACAACGACCCGCTGCGTGGCAACCGACCTGAATTCATTATAGACCAACTGGATCTCGTCCGCCTCCTCGGCCACATAAGCGTTCGCCAGCTCTTGACCCAACGCGGCGGCATGGTCGTACGCCAGCCGATCGAAAAAGCCGACCTGTTCCGACCGGATCGTGTAGGGGCGCCGCCGATAGAAATCGCGTGTCTTCCGACCGACCACCACCAGCGTGACGGTGGTCTCGCCGGGTGATGTGCGGAGCAGATCGAGCGACCGGCGCATGATGTTGCTGTTGAATCCTCCGCAGAGTCCCTTGTCGGCCGCGATGACGACGATGATCTTTTTGCCGGTTTCGCGTCGGCGGAGCAGCGGATGATATTGGGGATCGGCTCTCAGGGCCAGACTGGCCAGCACCTCCTGCATCTTGAAGGCATAGGGACGCGCCTCGATGATGCGCTCCTGGGCCCGGCGCAGCTTGGCGGCCGCCACCAGCTTCATCGCCTTGGTGATCTGCTGCGTGCTTTTAACCGACGTGATGCGCCGCTTAATATCGCGTAAAGTCGCCATTGCTCCGCTAAGGGTTTCGGGTTTCGGGTTTCGGGTTTCGGGTTACTTTATATTTCGTGCCTCTGATGCCCGACCTGCTCAGGTACGTCATCAACCCGCCGATCATCCGACTGGTCTCGTTAGCCAAGCCCAAGAGACGATCGCCGTCCTCTTTGCTGGCATAGCCTTGATCTGCCGCCACATAGATGTGGGAGACGACCTCGCCAGCCGAGCCTTTCGCCATTGCAAGGAACTGTACAAATTCGGCTGTCCCGCTTCTTTCGAAACCTTCAGCGATGTTGGACATGATCGAAACGCTGGCCCTACGAATCTGGTCGCGCAACGCAAAGTCCCTGGCGAACGCACCATCGTTCGAAATAGTATATACCTCGCGAGTCAGTTCTCGCGCTTTCTGCCATACTTCGATCTCTTCCAGGCTTCGGAACGTGGCCATTAGCTATGGAGTTTCGAGTTTCGGGTTTCGAGTCAACTCCAAACCCGAAACTGCAGACTCGAAACTCGTCGTTACGCTGCCTTTCGGGCGGCCAGAAACTCGGCCTTGCACTCGGTGATCGCCTGGTCCATCTGGGCGCGCAGCGCATCGCTCAGCTCGCGCTTTTCCTTGATCTCCTGAAAGATGCTGGGGTAGCGTCCCTGAACAGATTGGAGCAGCGCCGTCTCGAATTGCAAGACCGCATCAACCGGGAGTTCGTCCAGGTGGCCGGCGGTGCCCGCGTAGATGATGAGGATCTGTCGTTCGACCTCAAGCGGCACGTACTGGCCCTGCTTCAACACCTCGACCATTCGCGCGCCCCGATTGAGCTGGGCCTGGGTCGCCTTGTCCAGTTCGCTCCCGAATTGGGCGAATGCGGCCATCTCCCGATACTGCGCCAGGTCCAGCCGGAGTTTACCGGCGACCTGCCGCATCGCCTTGATCTGGGCCGAGCCGCCGACCCGGGAGACCGACAGGCCGACGTTGATGGCGGGCCGGATGCCGGCGAAGAACAGGTCGGTTTCCAGATAGATCTGGCCGTCGGTGATCGAGATGACGTTGGTCGGAATGTAGGCCGAGACGTCGCCAAGCTGGGTCTCGATGATCGGCAGCGCGGTGAGCGACCCGCCGCCCAGATCGTCGTTCAGCTTGGCTCCCCGCTCCAGAAGGCGCGAGTGCAGGTAGAAGACGTCGCCAGGATATGCCTCGCGGCCGGGCGGCCGACGCAGTAGCAGCGAGAGCTGGCGGTAAGCCTGCGCATGCTTGGACAGGTCGTCGTAGACGCAGAGCGAGTGGCGACCGGAGTCGCGGAAGTACTCGCCTATGGCGCAGCCGGCATAGGGGGCGATATACTGGAGCGGCGCCAGCTCCGAGGCGGTGGCCGCGACAACGGTGGTGTAGGCCATGGCCCCGGCCTCTTCCAGCGTCTTGACCACCTGCGCAACGGTGGACCGCTTCTGGCCGACCGCGACGTAGACACAGAAGACGTCCTTCCCCTTCTGGTTGATGATGGCGTCAATGGCGACTGCCGTTTTGCCGGTCTGTCGGTCGCCGATGATCAGCTCTCGCTGGCCCCGGCCGATCGGGATCATCGCATCGATGGCCTTGATGCCGGTCTGCAGCGCCTCCTTGACCGGTCGGCGGTCTACCACCCCGGGGGCCAACCGCTCAATGGGCCGAAGCTCCTTGGCGTCGATCGGTCCCTTGCCGTCGATCGGCTGGCCCAAGGCGTTCACCACCCTGCCGACCAGCGCCTCGCCCACCGGCACGGACGCGATCCGGCCTGTCCGTTTGACCAGATCACCTTCCTTGATCGCTTCGGCCTCGCCCAGCAGGACCGCGCCGACGTTGTCCTCCTCGAGGTTCAACACCATGCCGAAGACGTCGTGCGGAAACTCCAGCAGCTCGCCGGCCATGGCCCGTTCCAGGCCGTGGATGCGGGCGATCCCGTCGCCCGCCTCGATGACGGTGCCGACCTCGGCCACATCAACAAGCGCCTCGTACCCGGCCAGTTGCTGCTTGATGATTTCGGTGATCTCTTCCGCTTTGATCTGCGCCATTCCGCTACCCTTTCAGTATCAGCGATACTCGCTCTTCAACAGGTGCTCGCGCACCTTTCTCAGTTGTGTCCTCACCGATCCGTCGTAGATGGTGCCGCCGATCTGCGCAATGAAGCCGCCCACAATAGTCGGATCGACCCGCGTCTCCAGATAGATCTCCCGCCCTGTCGCCGTTCCCAGGCGCTCCTTCAGCCCGTGAATAACCGGCTCGGGCAGTGGAACCGCAGAGGTCACCGTGGCCTTCGCCCGTCGGAGTCGTTCGTCGATCAGCTCCTCATAGGCCAGGATCATCTCTCCGAGATGTGGCAGCCGTCGTTTCTCCAGAATCAGATTCAGGAAGTTCGCGGTAAGCGGCTTGACGCCGGTCCCCTCTGCAATCGTTTGCAAGACGCGCCGTTTATCGGTCAGCGGGACCGCCGGACTCGCGAAGAAGGCGCCAACCTCGCGGGTCCGTTTCATGGTCTCCGCAACCGTGCGGAGATCGCGTCCGACCGCCTCCAGTAGTTGCTGCTCGGCCGCAACATCCGCCAGCGCCTTGGCGTATCGCTTGGAGAGGCCGCCGGCCCTCACCGCCCGCTCCCGATCTCGGCCACCACCTGCTCCGCCAGACGGCGGTGATCATCGGTTGTGAGGCTGCGGGCAATCACGCGCTCCGCGACCCCCAGCGAGAGACCGACCACCTCTTGGCGAAGTTCGGCCTTCGCTCTTTTGACCTCCTGCTCGATCTGCGCCTTGGCCTCGGTCACGAGACGGGCGGCCTCTTCGCGCGAGGCCTTGAGCAGCCGCTGCCGCTCCTCCTCCACCTCGCGAACTGCCGACTCCCGCATCGCGGCGGCCTCCCGCCGGGTGGCAAGAATCTGCGCCTCGTACTCCTTCTGCGCTTGGGCCGCAGCCTCCTTGGCCGTCTTGGCCTCCTCCAGGGAACGCTTGATACCGTCGGCCCGCGTCGCCAGGAACTGGGTGAGCGGCGTGAATAAGAACTTGTACAGCACGGCGATCAAGATGAGGAAGTTCACGACCTGAATGAGCAGCGTCATGTTCAGGTTGATGATCCCGGGCTGCTCTCCCCCTCCATGCGCCTCCTCGGCGGCCCAGGCAGGGAATGCCGCGAGAAGCGACAGGCCGAGGAAGCTGGCCGCTATTGCGATAAGCCGGATGCGATCCTTCGTCATGACTGCTGATCCTCCATTCCGGTATTGCTGCTATGCGAAAATGACGAACGAACGATGAAATACCCGCCCATTCCAAGCTGAACCGCGAGCAGGCCGAGCGCCATCCCGATCAGATTGACGGGCAGGTAGACGATCACGAAGAAGACGATGATGGCGACCCCGAGGAGTCTCAGAATGGATCTGACCCACCAGTACCCCTGACCACGCGACCGAGGCGCCGGACGCTCCGTGAGACGGACCACGGTCTGAACAATGAGTCTGAAGCTGAACAGGCTGACGAGGGCGCCGGTGGCCAGACCCAAGGCCCAATCCCACTTCCCAAAGAGGCCAAAACAGACAAGCCCGGCCCCGACGAGGCCGAGCGCGCCAACCAGCGTGCCCCGGACGAACTGCTCCCGTTCGTTCATACTACCGGCAAAAAGCGCTGCCGGATCCCTTGAGCCGGACCTGGCAGCTCTCCATACCCCAAAGACCACCTAGCTTGCCCTATGATTCACAATCTGTCAAGCCTTTTTTACCCGCTTGGTCATGCTGCACCTCACAATCCGCCGCAACGGTAGCGCCGCCGACAAGCAGATCTGGCTCCGATACATCATAGAACACGGCTGCCTGGCCGGGGGCAGGCGCGGGCTGGGGCTCCTGCCATCGAACCCGTATCCGGCCATCGCCCCCCATGGGGGACACCGTCGCCGCCATCGCGGCCTGGCGGGAGCGCACCTTCATCAGAACCGGCCGCTCGTCGGTTAAGCGATCCCATGCGATGAGATTGAGTCCCTCGGCCACGAATTCCGGTCGCAACAGTTCATCGCGTCGGCCCACAACGACCGCGTTTGTCTCCGCATCAAGCCGAACAACATAAAACGGGCCGCCCGCCAGCCCCAAGCCGTTGCGCTGGCCTACGGTATACAGCGCCAGGCCCCTATGCTGCCCGAGGATCCGGCCGGTACTGTCTGTGACGGGACCCGGTTTCAGACGATCCCCGCACTGCTCCCGCAGGTAGGTCCGGTAATCGTCACCCACAAAGCAGAGATCCTGGCTGTCAATCTTGGCGGCGACCCTCAAACCATACGCCGCAGCCCGTTTCCGAACCTGATCCTTAGTCATATGACCAACAGGAAAACAGAGCCTCGCAAGCTGCTCCTGGGTCAGGCTGTATAGAAAGTAGCTCTGGTCTCTTTCGTCGTCAGCCCCCCGGCGCAGCAGGTAGCGGCCGCTCGCTGACTCCCGCTCGACCCGCGCATAATGTCCCGTCGCGAGGCGCTCGGCCCCCAACCCCACCGCCTGCCGAAGCAGCGAGCCGAACTTTACGAGTTCATTACAACGCACACACGGGTTCGGCGTCAGCCCCCCCAGATAGGCCTCAGTAAACTCCTGGATCACCTTGCGCTGAAATTGCGACTCATAATTCAGGACGTAGTAGGGAATCCCAAGGTGCGCGGCCACAAGCCTCGCGTCCTCTGCGTCCTTGGCAGAGCAACAGCGGTCGGCCCGCTCCGACCCGTTCCCCGCCCCACGAGGCAACAGCTTCAGGCTGATCCCGACAACCTCATACCCCTGCTCTATGAGCAAAACGGCGGCGACGGCACTGTCAACCCCGCCGCTCATCGCCACAACGACTCTCGGCTTGCGCTTCATGGATTTGGTCCTTGCCTTTTCCGTTTTCACCCTAAACCCTGACCCCTATACCCTGTATTTCAGCGGCGCGGACGCGCTCAACCAGCGGTGGCAAGAGATCAAGAATGTGCTCGATCTCCGCCTCCGTCGTTCCGGCGCCCAGGGAAAACCGAATCCCGCCGCCGTCGATCTCAGGCCTTCGGCCCATCGCTCGCAGCACGTGCGACGACTCAGGCGAGCCGGAGGCGCAGGCGGCACCAGCGGAGACCTCGATTCCCTCGAGATCCAGTGCGACCATCAACGAGTCCCCGCGAACCCCCTGAAACGAGATGTTGGAGGTGTTGGACAGCCGCTGATCCCGATCGCCATTCCGTCGAGTCCCCACGATATTGCCGAGGATGCCCGTCTCAAGGCGATCTCGCAGCACCCTCAGGCGCTCGTTCTCGGTCGGCATCGATTCAAGCGCGATCTGTGCTGCACAGGCCATGCCCACCGCTGCTGCCACGTTCTCCGTTCCGGCCCTCACGCTATGCTCCTGCTCCCCACCATGGATTTGGGGGACGATCTTGGTCCCGGGACGAACATACACCGCCCCGATCCCCTTCGGCCCGTAGATTTTGTGTCCCGACAAGGTCAGCAGGTTGATCCCCAACGCGTCAACATCTACCGGCAGACGACCGAACGCCTGAACGGCATCCGCGTGAAAGACGATCCCGCGCCCTCGCGCGAGTTGCCCGATCTCAGCGATTGGAAAGACGACCCCGGTCTCATTGTTGGCATGCATGAAGGAGATCATTGTTGTGTCGGGCCGAAGGCTCTGCTTAACTATCTCCGGATCGATGAGCCCTCCGGCGTCGACCGGCAGATAGGTCACTTCGAATCCCTGCGCCTCAAGGGCTCGACAGGCGCCGAGTACAGCCCTGTGCTCTACTACCGAGGTTATAATGTGCCGTCCCCGGTCCCGGGCGGCCCAGGCTGCGCCCGCAATGGCCAAATTGTCCCCCTCTGTGCCCCCCGACGTAAAGACCACGCCCTCCTTTTCCCGCGCCCCGAGCGCTGAGGCGATCACCTCGCGCGCCTCTTCCAGGGCTCGTTTGGCCTCCCTGCCCCGGCTGTGGCTCGAGCTGGCATTACCAAAATGCGAATTGAGATATGGTCTCATGGCGTCCAGCACCGCCGGCCGCACCGGGGTCGTCGCGTTATAGTCAAGGTAAATGCTCATGTGTCTGAGCAGATCCCGCCAAAAAGGCGGGCGCCGGCCACCAGGAGATAGAACGTCAGAAACGGCCACACCAGGAGACCCAAAACCGGGATGGCCCCGATGAGTCCTGCCACGATGAAGGATCCGAGGGTTAACAGATACGCTTCTACGTACTCGGCCAGAACCTTGCGGATCCGCAACCAGACAATCGCGGGGTGCAGCGCGGCCTCAAGCCGCCGCTCTGACAGGTACCGCGCAATGCCCATCGGCAGAAAGAATCCGGCGGTAATTCCGGCGAGCATTCCGACCATGATCAAGGCAATGCCGAGAACCAGCTTCGCGCCCCCTTTCACCAAAAGACTGAAACCGGAGACAACGAAAAGAAGGGGAACGGTCTCGTAGGCCATGGCGAGCGCAAACAGGAGCAGCCCTTTGACGCAGAGGCTTGCCCACGGTCTCCATCCCGGCAATGAGTCTGTCTGCGGAATCGCCAGGGCGCCTTGAAAGGTCGCCAGAGCAAAGCCGAGCGCGGGGAAATTGGCAGCCTGTGCCAATAAGGATCCTGCGGGGGCAAATTCTCGGGTAAACAGGAAGCCAAGGCCTACGAAGAGGGCTTGGAGGAGCAGTCCAACACCGCCGCCAATTGCGATCTTCGGTGCCCAGCTCCGATCCTCCAATGGGAAGACCAGCGCCTTCGCCGCTCGGTTAAGCACATCCACTCCTGCGGTGTTTCACGTGCAACATTCATCGCGCATTGGGTCCACAGATACGCTCATAGATCCGGTCGAGATCGTCCGTCGAGTAAAACTCCACCTCGATCGTCCCCCCCTTGCCCTTTTTGCAAATATGAACCTTAGTGCCGAGCGCCTGCCGGAGTGCATCCTCGGCAGCCAGGATCGCCGGCTCGCTCGCCACAGGCCGTTTGGGGGCGGTGTCGACCTGTTTCAGCCGCCGAACCAACGTCTCGGTGGCGCGCACCGACAGGCCACGGCGGATCGTCTCGTCACGCGCCCTGATCTGATCGGCTGCACGCTCCAGCCCCAGGAGAGCGCGGGCGTGCCCCTCCGATAGGGTTCCATCGACCAGGTCGCCCTGGACCTGCGTTGGAAGTTTGAGGAGTCGCAGCGCGTTTGCGACCGAGGACCGGTCCCGACCCACTCGCCGGGCCACCTCTTCCTGGGTCAGTCCAAACTCATCCTGCAGCCTTAAATAGGCCTCGGCCTGCTCAATCGGGTTCAGATCCTCCCGCTGCAGGTTCTCTACCAGCGCCACCTCCAACGCCTGGCTGCTGGAAAACTCTTTCACCAGGGCCGGGACCGTATCAAGTCCCGCTATCCGCGCGGCCCGGAGGCGCCGTTCGCCGGCTACCACCTCCAACCGTCCCCCGTCCCGCCGCAAAAGGATGGGCAAGAGCACCCCATGCGCCTTAATAGAGGCCGCCAGCTCATTGAGCTTCGCGTCGTTCATGGAGTGGCGGGGTTGGGATGTGCCCGGCGCGATCTCTTCGATACGAACCTGCATAACCCCGGAAAGATCGGCTCCGGGGATCAGTGTCTCCAGCCCTCTGCCGAGGGCTCTACGTTGCGCCATCGGTGATCTCCCTGGCCAGGTGAAGGTAGCTTTCGGCCCCGGACGAGCGACTGTCATACAATAGAACCGGCTTCCCAAAGCTGGGCGCCTCGCTCAGCCGCACGTTTCGGGGAATGACCGTTCTCAGGACGCCACGCGGAAAGTGACGCCGCACCTCCTGTTCCACCTGCTCGCAAATATTCAGCCTCATGTCGTACATGGTCAGGACGATCCCCTCTACCTGAAGCTCCGGATTCAGCTTCGCCCGACAAAGGCTAATAGCCTCCATAATCCTGGCCAGACCTTCCAGGGCGTAGTATTCACATTGAAGCGGGATCAGCACCGAGTGGGCGGCCGCCAGCGCATTGACCGTCAGCAGGCCCAAGGAGGGCGGGCAGTCTATCAAGACAAAGGCGTATGCATCCGTTCCAAGCCCCAGCGCTTCCTTCAGGCGACCTTCCCGATGCGGGCTTAAGGCCAGCTCTACCTCTGCCCCGATCAGCCGCTCTCCGGCCGGGACCAGATCCAGCCCCGGGGCGACAGTCGGCCGCGCCACCTCACAGACCTTCGCCCCGCCCAAGAGCAGGTCATACGCGGCCGGTGCGACCCCGTGTTCGACCCCCAATGCGCTCGTCGCATTGCCCTGCGGATCGAGATCGACGAGGAGCGTTCGGTGTTTCCCGGCCGCCAGAGAGGCTGCCAGGTTCACGGCTGTTGTGGTTTTACCGACCCCGCCCTTTTGGTTCGCAATGGCGATGATGCGCATCGCTATCCTCCTAACTTAACCCGGAAGGGTACCACAGACGGCGGCCGGAACAAAGCGGCGAGTTGCGGGAGGTTTCACGTGAAACATTCTTTAGTGGTCAGCCCTCTCCAGAACGACCAGATAAGTTGGCGGCGTCCCTGTATCAGGGGCCGGGACCTCTCGGCTGTCTGCCCTCAGCCCCAACGTGGCGAGCAGCGGGCGCAGGGACGGGAGTGAGTCGCGCGCGCCCTGTCCCGCCTGGAGAATCAGTCGTCCGTCGGGCTTCAGGAGCGGCTCTACCATGCGCGCCACATCCGGGACCGAACCAACCGCCCGCGCGAAGACCGCATCATAGCTGCCTCGATGCTCGGGATTGCCGCATAGCTCCTCGACTCTCGCCTGGATGCATTGCACCCCGATAAGCCCAAGACGCCGTATGGTGGAGCGTAGAAAGGTGGCCCGTTTCCGTCTGGGCTCGAGCAGCACCATGTCGATATCAGGATAGGCTATCTTGAGGACCAGGCCGGGGAATCCCGCGCCAGATCCGACGTCTATGGCTTTTACTGACGGCGTGGGCTCGAAGGCTGCCCTGCAGGCAAGAGAGCGCAGGAACCCCTCGCGGATGATTGCTTGCTCAGTCCTCAGCCCGGTCAGGTTCATCTGCGAGGCCCACCGTCGCAGCTCAGACAGATAGACCTCGAACGTCCCATGCTGGGCCGGGGTCAACTCAATCCCGATGCGGTTGAGTCCTTGGCGGAGCAGCTCGCTACAGTCGACGGCGGCCGGCCAGATTTCTGCCGGTTCCGGCCGGTTATACCCGCTAGCTCGCCTCCGGCCCGCTGAGCGCGAGCTTCCCTCGCTTCTGCAGCCACTGCTGCTGACCCATTTGGAGGACATTATTCACAAGCCAATACAACACCAGTCCCGAGGGGAAGGCCCAAAACATGAAGGTAAACATGATCGGCATCATCCACAGCATCAACTTTGCCTGCTGCGGATCACTTGAACTGGGAGGGGACATCTTTTGCTGAAAAAACATACTGACGCCCATCAACAGCGCCAGCAGGTTAAAGGGGTAGTCCTTCAAGCCCCACACATCAATTGCGAAGAGCGCGTCCGGCCGCGAAAGGTCCCCGATCCAGAGGAACGGTGCCCGCCACATCTCCACTGAACTCGAAAGCGCGTTGTACAGGGCGACGAAGATGGGGATCTGGATGAGCATCGGGAGGCAGCCGCCCAGCGGGTTGACCCCGTGCTTTCTGTACAGCCCCATGATCTCCTGTTGCTTTTTCTGCGCATTGTTCTTGTTCCGTTCCGAGATGGCGGCGATCTTCGGTTGCAGCGCCTTCATCGCCTGCATCGACCGGAGACTTTTTGCAGTGAGGGGGTGGAGGACGACCTTTTGTAGTACCGTTAGCAGGATGATGGCAACGCCGTAGTTGCCGCTGATGCGATTCAGGAAACGCAGCAGGTGAAGCGCAGGACGCGCAAGCGCATCAAACCACCCCAGATCAACAAGCTGACTGAGGTCGGCACCGGCCGCTTTGAGGTGGTCGAGATCCTTCGGCCCCCCATAAAAGGCGAAGCGCTGAGTCAGTTCAGCTCCCGGCTCCAGGCTCTGAGCAGGCGAGGCCAGGGCAATCACCGGTTGTTCCCCTGGTCCTTTGCGCACCACCGCCACGCTCTCCTGGCCCTCCGGCAAAAGCGCTGCGGCGAAATAGAGATTCTGAAGCGCCGTCCACGATACCCGTCCGCTATGGGTAACAGGGTCCTTGAGGCTTCCAGGGTCGTCTGTCTTCCGACTGCCATCTACCCAGCTTGTCGCCGATACAACCTCCGCGCGACTGTTGCCATCGCCGCTCAAGAATCCGGGCCCCCATATAAGTTCCGGCGCGATGGTCATCGGCTTCTTGCCGGCATTTTTCCACGACACTTCAACCTCAACGCGGTAGCTGGTGCTCTTGAATGTCAGCCGCTTGGAGACTCGAAGGGGGCCGCTTCCGCGTGAAGAAAAGGTGATTGTTCCGGTCTCAGACGACGAACGAAGGTTCAATTGTGATTTATCGATGTCGAAGTCCTGTGGCGCCGGCTCCTCCGGGTTCCCGCTGGAGACCAGAAGCGGGCCCATCACCTCCTCCTCTTGCGGGTGCGCAACAAGGTCCAGCCCCTGTCCGTCAGCGGCCGGGTACGACTTGAGCCGCCAACTCTTTAACGCCCCGCCACGCGACGTCAAGACAGCCCTTACGACATCCGTCTCCGCGATGATCTCTCGTTCCGGCGTTTTCGCGGGGCCCTCCCGCCTCTGTTGCCGCTCCAATGAAGAGACGCTTTCACCCGATGGGGGTGCAGCAGGGGGTGTTGTGGTGGAGGTAGCCTCTTTTTTCGACGGGGCCTCCGGCCCTCGAGGCTGCGGCAGGAGGAACTGCGCGCCGAAAAGAATCACGGTCGCTAGTGCGACCGCTAATAGTGCTCGTGCCTGTGACGACATGGAACTCCTATTGCTGGGGTGCCAGCTCAAACAGTCAGTTGCTTATTTTACCGGATCGTATCCGCCCTCACACCAGGGGTGACATCGGGCGAGGCGGCGCGCGGCGAGAAGCAGGCCCCGCGTCGTTCCGTATCTCCCTACCGCCTCGTACGCATAATCGGCACATGTAGGGAAGAATCTACAGGCCTCCGGAAGCAGCGGCGACACCATCGCTTTATACGCCAGCAATATCTCTTTAACGATCAGCGCCGACATTTTTCGATTTACCTTTTTCGGAGGGTCTGGACGGCGAGAGTCTGCGCATTTGCGCAAAAAGGCCAAGGAGCTGCTCCCTCATGTCGCGCCGACTAAGAGTCTCGATGCCCCTTTTTGCAGTGATCAGAAATTCGACGCCCCCGGAAAGCTGGTGACGATTCAATCGGAATGCCTCGCGCGCTAATCGTTTTGCTCGATTCCGAACTACTGCCGTACCTGTGCGCGCCCCAAATGCTAATCGGAGTCCTTGTTTTTTTGTTGACGCCGTCCTTGCATAAAGTGTAAAGTAGGCGCTGTAAAACGCCCTTCTTGGCTGGGCCGCGCCGGTCGATTCCGGTTGTTGCATGTCCGTGATCGAGTTCTAACGCTTAAGAATGATTAAGTCGGCGGCACTCAGCAGAAACGTAGGGCGAGATTACACGGTGAGCCTTCTTCGGCCTTTTGCCCTTCTTCGCTTGATGACATTCCGGCCGTTTGGGGTACTCATTCGAGCCAGGAAGCCGTGCGTTCTTTTTCGCTTGCTTTTGTTGGGTTGATATGTGCGCTTCATAGTGTATTCCTGTCGAGTAGAAGATGGTTATTGCCTGGTCGCAATGAAAACGAGAGCCAATATAACCCGCGACACCTCGGCTGTCAAGCGCAAATAGCGCATGAAGTCGACGAGACTGGCGAGCACTGCCTTCCTTTTACTCCGTGTGATAGAGTTTTTTCGCTAACTATCTATATCTAAAGTCGTAGAAGTTTTCAACAGGTGTGGACAACGTGTGTGTAAGTGACAACCGTAAGCAGGATATCGTTCTTGGGGGCGGCCTGTGAATATCTGTTGGCATCTTTAGAGGTTGTGGAGGTTATGCACAACGCGTGTCCTGAACTCTACCCTTGAAACGCGCGAGAATGTGTGGGTTAGTTGGGTCATCCACATTTCCAGTGAGCCTATTACTACTCCGATCTTTAGAGTTTCTTGTAAAGAATATCAAAGCACAATCCCATAATGCATCCGGAGAGGTGAGGAGTCTATGCACATCAAGGTATTGCGGGATGATCTGCTCGATGGTGTGGGGCCAATTCAGGCGGTTGTAGAAACCAAACGAAGTCTCCCCATTCTCTCCCATCTCCTTCTTGAAACATCTCCCTCCCATTTGTCGGTATTTGGCACCGATCTCGATATTGGGGTGCGAAAACGTATACCAGGGGAGGTCGTAAAGGAGGGATCTGTTGCGTTATCCGCCAGAAAGCTGTATGAAATCGTTCGGGAACTTCCCGCGACATCTGTGGACCTTATCGTGGATGACGAGCTGACGGCGACTATAACATGCGACAACTCCGAATTTAAAATCAAGGGATTAGCAAGAAACGACTTCCCGTCAATGCGTGAACCTCAACAGAGCGGGATTGTTCTTGATCGCCGTCTGTTTCGTGACATGATTCGACGGACACTATTTGCGGTTTCCTCCGATCAGACTCGCTACACTTTAAACGGTATCCTTTTTCGCGTGACGTCCCAGGATGTGAAGATGGTGGCCACTGATGGCCATAGGCTCGCGATGACCAATCATGAGCTGTCAGGTAAGAGTGAATCATCATCCACCCTTACCCCTGTTGACGCCATCATCCCGCGGAAGGCTGCGGCTGAGACACTCAAGCTGTTGCGAGAGGAACCTGGTGAGGTGACTATTGAGATATCAGACAATCACCTCCTCCTCCACACTGACGATATCCTGATTGACGCGCGTCTCATTGAGGGACAGTTTCCTAACTATGAACAGGTTATTCCCGCGCATGCCGCCAAAGAGGTCACAGTCAATCGTGAGGCGTTCATCGCCGGGCTTCGTAGAACCTCCACCATCCTTGGCGAGCGCGCGGTTCCCACTACCATGAAGCTTACACCCGGGAAGCTTCTCCTGACGTGTGTGAATCTTGATCTGGGTGAAGCGCGAGAACGGCTCGATGTCGAATATCAACACGAAGAGATGAGTGTTGGATTTAACGCACGGTATATCCTCGACTTTCTTGGTGCGCTCACCACCGACCAGGCGACAATCCGCCTGCAAGATCCGCTTAGTCCGGCTTTATTTACCGGCAAGGATGACGCGCGATATACGTGTGTGATTATGCCGATGCGGCTGTAATGAGTGCCTCATGGCTAACCACTGCACAGCGGCTACCGACCGCCGACCACCGCCCACTATTCACCAGTAGGACGAACTTATGAATCAAGAATCGAAAGATCACTCCATCCCTGTGGTAAACCGGGCCGAACCAGACCTCCCATTGCAGGGTGAGGTGTATGACGCTGCGCAGATCCGGATCCTTGAGGGCCTCGAGGCTGTGCGGAAGCGGCCCGCGATGTATATCGGCAGCACCGGGGTTGATGGGCTCCATCACTTGGTATACGAGGTTGTCGACAACAGCGTAGACGAAGCGCTTGCAGGATACTGTGACCAGGTGGAGGTGACGATCCACTCCGACAACAGTGTCAGCGTCCTGGACAATGGTCGCGGCATCCCGGTGGATATCCATGAGCAAACCGGCCGGCCGGCTCTGGAGGTGGTCATGACCACCCTTCATGCCGGCGGCAAGTTTGATAATTCGGCCTATAAGGTATCAGGCGGCCTGCATGGCGTTGGCCTCTCGGTGGTGAATGCGCTCGCGGAGCAGCTCGAGGTCGAGATCTGGCGCGACGGCAAGCGATATCTGCAACGGTACGAGCGAGGCAAACCAACGGGCGATCTTGAAGAGGCGGGTAAGGCACGGAAGACCGGAACCCGCGTGACGTTCGTGCCGGACGCCGAGATCTTCGAAGACCGAACGTTCAGCCTGGACACCCTCAGTAATCGACTGCGGGAGCTCGCGTTTCTCAATAAGGGCCTGCGCATCCGGCTGACCGACGAACGGATCAATGAGGCGCGGGAGTTCTACTACACGGGGGGTATACGGTCGTTCGTCGAGCTGCTCAACGAGAACAAGGTCGTGCTTCACCCTCATCCGATCTACATCGAAGCCCAGCGCGATGCGACCGCCGTCGAGGTCGCCATTCAGTATAACGACGGCTATGGCGAGACGGTATTCTCCTTTGCCAACAACATCAATACTCATGACGGCGGCACACACCTGATCGGATTTAGATCGGCCCTGACCAGGACGATTAACACCTACGCGACATCGCACGACCTGCTCAAGAACCTGAAGGCAACGCTGACCGGCGACGATATCCGAGAGGGGCTGACCGCCGTCGTCAGCGCAAAGCTCCCCAACCCCCAATTTGAGGGGCAGACCAAGGCCCGCCTGAACAACCCCGACATGAAGGGTCTGGTTGAAACTATTGTCAACGAGAAGCTGGCAGAATATCTGGAAGAGAACCCGGCGATTGGCCGACGTATCGTTGAAAAGGCGACCGAAGCGGCCCGCGCGCGCGAAGCGGCCCGCAAGGCCAAGGAGTTGGCGCGCCGGAAGGGACCGCTCGACGGTGGTGACCTGCCGGGCAAGCTGGCGGACTGTGCGGAAAAAAACCCCGCCCTCTGCGAGCTGTACATCGTTGAGGGGGATTCGGCCGGCGGTTCAGCGAAGCAGGGGCGCGACCGGCGGTTCCAGGCCATCCTGCCGCTTCGGGGAAAGATTCTGAATACTGAACGGGCGCGGGCGGATAAGATGCTTTCGTCGGCGGAGATTCGAGTCCTCATCTCGGCGATTGGGGCCGGGATCGATCCCGAATTCGATCTCGGGCGGCTCCGCTATCACCGAATCATCATCATGACCGACGCCGACGTCGATGGGGAGCACATCCGAACACTGTTGCTGACCTTCTTCTTCCGGCATCTTCGCGAAATCGTCGAAGGGGGTCACCTGTACATCGCTCAACCCCCGCTGTACAAGGTCAAGCGGGGTAAAGCCGAACGGTATCTCAAGAACGACCGGGCGATGGAGGAGTTCCTGTTGGAGACGATCGGCGAGACGTTTCGGGTGGATGGCAGCAACGGCGGGACAACCTGGACGGGGCAGCGACTGGTAGGGATCCTTCGGAAGTTGATGGTGTGGCAAAGCTGTCTGCGCGTCCTGGAGCGGCGCGGACGACACCCGGGTGTCGTCGCGGCGCTCGCGCAGGCCGGCGGCGCACTCCATGGAGCCCTGAAGGACGAAGACAAAACGTCCCGGCTCCTCACGCGACTGCTGGAAACACTGCGATCCCAGGCAGCGCAACTTGGGCCGGCCGAGGGACGGGCGGAGTGGGACGAAGAGCAAGAGGCCTACCGGCTTACCCTCTCCTTTGGCAGCAACGGCAAGGGGCAGCGAGGCGTCACGACGATCGATCAAGCGCTTATCGGATCACCGGAATATCGGGAACTGGAAGGCGCAGCGGCTGCATTGTCCGGACTTGGCGCAGCCCCGTTTAGGGTGGCGGCGGAAGCCGATGCCGTCCCCGGCGCCGCGGAGTCCTGGAGCGATCTGCTTGAGAAAAGTATGGCCTTGGCCAGAAAGGGGCTGGCGATTCAGCGGTATAAGGGTCTTGGAGAGATGAACCCCGAGCAGCTTTGGCAGACCACGATGAACCCGGAAAGCCGGACGCTGCTCCGCGTCACGGTCGAGGATGCGGTCGCCGCCGAGCAGATCTTTACCACCCTGATGGGTGACCAGGTGGAGCCGCGGCGGCTCTTTATCGAGCGACACGCCCTGGAGGTCAGCAACCTGGATATCTAGGCTATAACCACACAGGGTATAGGGTTTAGGGTAAAGGGTATAGGGGGGAGCGAGGCCCCAAAAAACCATATCATGCCGACGATGAACTTCTATCGCGTCGAGGCCCGGACACCGGGCCGTTTTCGTTTGTGTAGAACGGAGAGAGCGAATGCCTGATGAGCAGCAGCACATTGGGTTAAATCGGGTGGGCGAGGTGCGACCGACGGACATCCACGAAGAGATGCGCCGGTCCTACATGGACTACGCCATGAGTGTCATCATCGGCCGGGCCCTGCCCGATGTGCGGGATGGACTCAAACCCGTCCACCGCAGGGTGCTCTATGCCATGCAGGAGCTTGGACTGACGGCAGGCAGGCCCTACAAGAAGGCGGCGCGCGTCGTCGGTGAGGTCCTGGGAAAGTACCATCCTCACGGCGATACGGCGGTCTATGACACGATTGTCCGGCTGGTCCAGGACTTTTCGATGCGATATCCCCTGATCGGCGGCCAGGGCAACTTCGGCTCGGTGGATGGGGACGCGCCGGCGGCGATGCGCTACACCGAGGTGCGGCTGGCAAAGATCGCCCTGGAGATGCTCCGGGACATCGACAAGGAGACCGTCGACTTCGCGCCCAACTTTGATGAGACGCTTGAGGAGCCGACGCTGTTGCCGGCGGCGCTGCCGAACCTGCTGGTCAACGGCTCTTCGGGGATCGCTGTCGGGATGGCTACCAACATCCCGCCCCACAACCTTGGCGAGACGGTGGATGCCCTGCTGATCCTGCTGGAGGATCCGGACGCGACGTCGGATCGGTTGATGGCCGTGCTGCCGGGTCCGGACTTTCCAACGGGCGCCTATATCTATGGCCGGACCGGGATTCGGGATGCCTATCTGACAGGCCGGGGCCTGATCCGGATGCGCGCGAAGGCGTTTGTGGAAAAAAGCCGGGGCGCCCGCGAGGCCATCATTGTGTCGGAGCTGCCGTATCAGGTGAATAAGGCCAAGCTGATCGAGCGGATTGCCGAACTGATTCGAGACCGGAAGATCGAGGGGATCGCGGACCTTCGGGATGAGTCGGATCGGGAGGGGATGCGAATGGTGATCGAGCTCAAAAAGGAGCAGCCGGCCCCCCCAGTCATCAACCAGCTCTTTAAGCACACCGCGATGCAATCCACCTTCGGCGTCATCATGCTTGCCCTCGTCGAGGGCCAACCGAAGGTTTTGGCGCTGAAGGAAGCGCTCCTGCACTTCATCGAACACCGGAAGACCATCGTCATCCGGCGGACCCGCTTCGATCTTCGGAAGGCCGAGGAACGCGCCCATATCCTGGAGGGGTATCGGATCGCGCTGGACCACCTGGATGAGGTCATCGCCCTGATCCGAAGGTCCCGCTCGGCGGATGACGCCCGCACCGGATTGATGGAGCAGTTCGGCATGAGCCAGCTCCAGGCACAGGCGATCCTGGAGCTGCGCCTGCAGCGCCTGACCCAGCTTGAGCGGCAAAAGATTCAGGACGAGTACAGCGAGACCATCGCGGCCATCGAACGGTACCGCGCCATACTGGCCAGCGAGGCCCTGGTGCGCGAGATCATCAAGGAAGAGTTGCTGGCCGTGAAGGAGACCTACGGCGACCCGCGCCGCACGCAGATCCTGGAAGAAACCGCCGAGATCGAGCTGGAAGACATGCTGGCCGACGAGGAGATGGTGATCCCCATTACACACGGCGGGTATATCAAGCGGAGCAACCTCAACGTCTATCGGAGCCAGCGCCGCGGCGGCAAGGGGATGAGCGGGATGGCGACCAAGGAGGAGGACTATGTGGAGCACCTCTTTGTTGCTACGACCCACAGCCACCTCCTCCTCTTTACGAATCAGGGGAAGGTGCACTGGCTCAAGGTGCATGAGCTGCCCCAGCTCGGGCACGCGGCGAAGGGGAAAGCCCTTGCGAACTTCTTGCAGCTCGGGACCGGGGAACAGCTCGCGACTGTCATCCCGATTCGCCAGTTCGAGGTCGATCGCTACCTGCTGATGGCGACCAAGCGCGGGATCATCAAGAAGACCGAGCTGAACGCCTACGGCCATCCCCGCGCAGGCGGTATCATCGCCATCACGCTGGATGAGGGGGACGAGTTAATCGCGGTCCGATTGACCAAGGGGGACGATGAGATCCTGCTCGGCACCAAGCAGGGAATGGCGATCCGCTTCAAGGAGGATGAGGTGCGGTCGGCTGGGCGCGCGGCCCGCGGCGTCAAGGGGATCTCGCTGGAGGCAAGCGACGAGGTGGTTGGGACCGAGGTGGTCGCCCAGGGCGCGGCGGTGCTCACCGTGACGGAGCGGGGGTACGGCAAGCGGACCGAGTTGGAGGAGTATCGGCTGCAGAGCCGGGGCGGCAAGGGAATCATCAACATTCGGGTGACCGACCGAAACGGCCCCGCGGTCGGGGTCATGCTGGTGCAACCCGGCGATCAGATCATGATGATCTCTCAAGAGGGGCGGATCACCAGGATGCGGGTAGACGAGATCAGCCTCATCGGGCGAGCGACCCAGGGGGTGCGGCTTCAGGGGCTGGAGTTGAGCGATCGTGTGGGCGCCGTGACACGACTGGTCAGCGATGACGAGGGCGATGAGGGGGCGGAGGGGCTGCCTGCCCCGCCTGAACCGGAAGAGGGGGCGGGTCCACTCGACGAGGCTTGAGCGATGCCGGATGGCGTGGTATAGTGACGCCTCTGCGCCTATAGCGTCCATGGCGTTGTTGCGTGTCACGCGATGACGCTATCACGCGATAGACGCGATGGGAAGGACGTCGGTGCTGGACCTGAGATATGTTCGTGACAATGTCGAACTGGTGCGCGAGCGGCTTGCAGCCAGGGGCGCTGCGCCCTTTATCCTTGACGAGTTTGTTCAGCTCGATGCTGAGCGACGGACCGTGCTGATCGAGGCGGAAACGCTCAGACAGAGACGCAATGAGCTGTCGAAGAAGGTTGGCGAGCTCAAGCGACAAGGCGTAAGCGCAAGCGAGATTGTTGCGCAGGTGGCCGCAGACGGACCGCTGCTCGACGGTCTGGAAAAACAACTCAAGGAGAAGGAGGCGACCCTACGGGAGGCCGCGCTGTTTCTCCCCAACCTGCCGCATCCATCGGTTCCGATCGGGAAATCGGCCGACGACAATGTTGAGGTCAGGCGGTGGGGCAGCCCGCGCCAGTTTGACTTCGAGCCGAAATCCCACTGGGAGCTCGGGGAAGCGTTGGGGATCCTGGACTTCGAGCGGGCGGCCATCATTGCGCAATCGCGCTTTGCCGTCCTGAAGGGGGTTGGGGCCAGGCTTGAGCGCGCGCTGATCGGCTTCATGCTGGACCTGCACGGCAAGGAGCACGGCTACACAGAAGTTCTCCCGCCGTTGTTGGTGAACGCCGACGCCATGCGGGGGACAGGCCAGCTTCCCAAGTTCAGCGAGGAGCTGTTCAAGACCAAGGACGAGGGGCTGTATATGATTCCGACGGCGGAGGTTCCGGTGACCAATCTTCACCGCGAGGAGATCCTGCCGCCCGGAACGCTGCCTCTTTCCTATGTCGCCTACACCCCGTGCTTTCGGCGGGAGGCAGGCTCCTACGGTAAAGACACGCGGGGCCTCATGCGGCAGCACCAGTTCAATAAGGTGGAGCTGGTGAGGTTTGCGGAGCCCGAGCGCTCGTACGACACATTGGAGGAGATGGTCCGGCATGCGGAGGCGGTCTTGCAGCGGCTGGGCCTGCCGTACCGGGTGGTGGCGCTCTGTACGGCCGATCTGGGGTTTGCGGCCGCCAAGACCTATGACATCGAGCTCTGGATCCCAAGCCAAGGGACCTATCGGGAGGTCTCGTCGCTCAGCAACTGCGAGGCGTTTCAGGCGAGGCGGGCCAATATTCGTTACCGGCCCGCGGCGAAGGCGGCGCCGCAGTTTGTCCACACGCTGAATGGCTCAGGGGTCGCGGTGGGACGGACCTGGCTGGCGATCCTGGAGAACTTCCAGGAGGCCGATGGCAGCGTGATCATCCCGGAGGCGCTCCAGCCGTATATGGGCGGTCTGGGGCGGATCAGTTAAAAGAAGCTGTCAGCTATCAGCCGACAGCAGCCAGCAAAAGCTAGAAGCTGATCGCTGATCGCTGAATGCTGCTTTTTCCGGAGGGGTGGCCGAGTGGTTGAAGGCGGCGGTCTTGAAAACCGTTAGGCGAAAGCCTCGTGGGTTCGAATCCTACCCCCTCCGCCACTCAAAAAAAGAAGCTGTCAGCCATTAGCCGACAGCAGTCAGCCAAAGCTGATAGCTGATTGCTGAACGCTGATCGCTGTCTTATGCGGAGAGGTGACCGAGTGGCCGAAGGTGCTCGCCTGCTAAGCGAGTCTGTGCCGAAAGGTGCAGCCCGGGTTCGAATCCCGGCCTCTCCGCCAACAATACAGCTAATAGCTGTTAGCGGTTAGCAGCCAGCCAAAGCTGAAAGCTGACGGCTAATCGCTGAATGCTGCTTTTCACGGAGAGGTGCGAGAGTGGTTGAATCGGGCGGTCTCGAAAACCGCTGAGCGGGTAACTGCTCCGGGGGTTCGAATCCCCCCCTCTCCGCCACCGCCAACAAACAGGTTTCGGGTCAACGCGGGACCCGTAACCGCGAAGCGGTGAGTGGTGCGTGCGAATCGGCCATCAAAGGGGCGAAAAAGAAAAGCGTGGCGCTGGGAAGGCTAAAACCCGAAACACAGAACTCGACACGCGAAACTCTGAATTCGGAGAGGTGCAGGAGCGGCTTAACTGGCACGCCTGGAAAGCGTGTGCGGGGGAAACTTCGCCCCGGGTTCGAATCCCGGCCTCTCCGCCAACAAACAGGTTTCGGGTTTCGAGTCAGGGGTTTCGGGTCAACGCGGGACCCGTAACCGCGAAGCGGTGAGTGGTGCGTGCGAATCGGCCATCAAAGGGGCGAAAAAGAAAAGCGTGGCGCTGGGAAGGCTAAAACCCAGAACCCGAAACGCGAAACTCTAAATATGAAACGTGCTTTGATCACGGGTGGCGCAGGTTTTATCGGGTCGAATCTGGCCCTGGAGCTGGAGAGCCGATATCCGGACATCCGGGTAACCGTCATCGATGATTTCCGCTCCGGCGAGTTCAGCAATCTGGTCGGATTTCGGGGCGACTTGGTGGCCCAGGATCTCGCGTCATTCGACCTCCTTGACCGATTTCAGCCGGGTGAATTCCAGGTAATTTTTCACTTGGCTTCAATCACCGATACAACCGTCACCGACGCGCGGCAGATGATCTGGAGTAACGTGGAAGGCTTTCGGCGGGTAGCGGAGTTTGCGCACCAAAGCAAGACACCCCTGATCTATGCCTCCTCGGCCGCCGTCTATGGCGTCTGCCGCTCGGGGCGGATGCGGGAGGATCAGGCTGCCCGCCCCGCCAACGTGTATGGCTTTTCCAAGGTGCTTCTAGAGAACCTGGCCAGGCGATTGAATGATGCCCCGGGGGGCTCCAGGATTGTCGGGCTCCGGTACTTCAATGTGTACGGGCAGGGCGAAGCCCACAAGGGGGCTGCAGCCAGCATGATCTATCAGTTAGCAGAGCAGATTCGCGCGGGCAAGCGGCCGCGGGTCTTCAAGTACGGTGAGCAGGCGCGCGACTTTGTATATGTCAAAGACGTTGTGGAGGCGACGTTGCTGGCCGCAGGGGCTCGTCGCAGCGGCGTGTATAACGTCGGCTCCGGGCGTTCCACGACGTTTAATGAGGTCATCTTGCTCCTGAACAAGGCCCTCGAGACCGACCATGATCCCGACTATTTTGACAACCCGTACCCATTCTATCAGCCGCATACCGAGGCCGATGTAAGCCTCGCGCAAGCGGAGTTGGGATACGCCCCCAAGTATCCGATCGATCGAGGGATTGCAGAATACGCTCAGCAGTTCATGGTTACCGGCATGGGGCCGGATAATGAGTCAGCAGCATGAATAGACTTGGCCGTGCTAGATGGGGAGTTAGCGGTGCCCTGTACCCGCAATCCGCTCTAGCGGGATCGAATCCCCGCCCGAGGTCCGAAGCGTTCGAGCGATGGCCTGTGATCGGTGTGTTGATGGTCGGGTCCTGCGCAAGGAGAGTTTGTGAACCCCGCCAGATCCGGAAGGAAGCAACGGTAAACAGACACGCTCCTGTGCCGCGGGGAAGCTCGGCCGGAGCCTCGGTCACCGGTACAGCCCGGCAGCCACGATCGACGGCGGGTGCACGGCCAATAAATACAGGGTAGAGGGTTTAGCAAGACGGTCTCCTTCTGAACTCTATTACCCTAACCCCAAACCCCAGACCTTGGATCGCATATGTCATACTTGGTGCTCGCCAGGCGATGGCGACCCCAGAACTTCGATGAGGTGGTGGGACAGCGGCCGGTCACCCAGACGCTGAAAAACGCCATCGCGAAAGACCGCGTCGCGCACGCCCTGCTCTTTACAGGCCCGCGCGGGGTTGGAAAGACGACGACCGCCCGTATCCTCGCGAAGGCGCTGAACTGTGAGCGAGGCCGTACGCCCGATCCCTGCAGCGAGTGCGCAAGTTGCAATGCGATTGCAGCAGGCCGCTCCGTCGAATGCCTGGAGATCGACGGCGCCTCCAATCGGGGGATCGACGAGGTCCGTGAGCTGCGCGAGATCGTACGATATGCGCCATCGCGCGATAAGTGCAAGGTCATCATCATTGATGAAGTCCATATGCTGACCGAGCCGGCCTTCAATGCGTTGCTGAAAACGCTCGAAGAGCCGCCGCCCGGGGTCATCTTCATCCTGGCGACCACGCATGCGCACAAAATCCCGCCCACCATCCTCTCGCGTTGCCAGCGCCACGACTTTCGACGCCTGGGGCAGGCAGAGATCCTTCCGCGGCTTGAGCAGATCGCTCGCGAGGAAGGGGCTGCCGTGTCGGACGGCGCCATGAAGGCGATTGCCCGCGCCGCAGAGGGCAGCCTCAGAGACGCCCAAAGCCTGCTGGATCAGGCCATCGCCTATAGCGGCGACGCGGTGAGCGAGGAGGACGTCGCGGTCGTGCTGGGGCTGGTGGAAGGCGAGCTGTTGGCGCAGACGACCCAGGCAATCATCGAGCGTGACAGCAGCCGCGCCCTGGCGGTCGTTGAGTCGCTCAGCGCGCGCGGGGACGATCTGCAGCGATTCTGCCAGGAGTTGCTCGCCCACCTGCGCGATGTGATGGTCTCGAAAGTGAGTAAGGACCCCACCCCACTGCTCCAGTTGAGCCGCGTGCCGCCGGAAACGGTTCGCTCGCAGGCCGAGGCGATGACGCTCGCCGATCTCGAGACGATCTTTCAGGTCCTCAGCCGGGCAGAGTTCGAGATGCGGCGCGCGCCGCATCCGCGGTTTGTTCTGGAGATGGCGCTGGTCGAGGCGACAGAGGCTCGGTCGTTACAAACCCTTGAGACGCTTCTGGCGCGTCTGTCCTCCCTGGAGACGAAGTTGCTGGCCGGGCGGAGCGTTGGTCCGGAGCCCTCGGCGCTCCCCCTATTCACGCCTACCCCTGCGGCGCCATCCTCCACCCCCAGACCCCTGATCGAAGCGCCGCCGCCCCCTCCAGTCGATCGCGCCACGGGTCCGCAGGAAGGCTGGGGCCGCATCACGCGGCTGCTGGAACGGCAGAAGAGATCGCTCGCCGCGTTGCTCGCCGAGCCGAAGGACGTCACGCTCGAGGGCGACCGGCTCATTGTCACGCTGCAAAACGGGACCGCCTTTGCGCGATCAACGTTGGATAATCCTGAACACCGACGCCTCGTGGCTGAAGCCGCGGCCGAAGCCTTTGCGCGGCCCTTGAAGGTCGAGTATCGATTCCAGGGCGCGAGCTCTGCGCCCGCAGGGAGCGGCATGGTCGGACTCACCGCAGACGGTTCGACGCAACTGACCTCGAGTCAGGGCGGGCCGCGTCAGCCGACGCGTTCCGGCGGGGCTCCCCGCGAGCCGCGCGACCCGCAGCCGAGAGCTGTCCCGGAGTCGCGGATGGCGCCGTCTGATCAGGAGGCGCTGCGACGTCATCCGATGGTACGCCGAGCCGTGGAGTTGTTTGACGGCCAAGTCGTTCGAGTCAGGGCGAAACAGCCCAAATAGGGCCGATAGGAGAAAGAGATGAAGAACCTCGGGAACTTGATGAAGCAGGCGCAGCGAATGAAGGCGGAGGCGGAACGGATTCAGGCGGAGGTGGCGACGAAACGGGTTGAAGGGACAGCCGGCGGCGGGATGGTCACGGTGGTCTGTAGCGGTCAGAGTGAAGTCGTCTCGGTGAAGATCGACCCGGAGGTTGCCGGCCCGGAGGAACTGGAGATGCTGCAAGACCTTGTGGTGGCGGCGACGAATGAGGCGCTCCGAAAGGCTCGCGAGCTGATGAGCCAGGAGATGGGGCGGCTGACCGGCGGGCTGGGACTCCCCCCCGGGTTGGTGTAGAGACGCCGTGTCCCGGTATGCCCCTACCCTGGTCCGGTTGATCGGCGAACTGGTCCGTCTTCCCGGTATCGGTCCCAAGACCGCCCAGCGCCTGACGTTTCACCTGCTTAAAACCGGCAGGGAGGAGGCGCTCGCGTTAGCCCAGGCGATTGTCGAGCTGAAGGAACGGATCCGGAGCTGCGCAGTCTGCTACAACATCTCTGAAGGCGAGCAGTGTCCCATCTGCGCCGACCCGACCCGAGACGGATCGGTGTTGTGCGTGGTGGAAGAGGCGAACGACCTCTGGGCCATCGAAAAGACCGCAACCTTCAAGGGGCGGTACCACGTGCTGGGAGGATCGCTGTCGCCGCTGGAAGGGCGGGGCCCGGACCAGCTCACCGCCAAGGCCCTGTTGCAACGCCTGGAGGGAGGAGAGGTCAAGGAGGTCATCCTGGCCACGAATCCGAACGTCGAGGGGGAGGCGACGGCGATGTACCTCTCGCGCCTGTTGAAGCCGTTAGCCGTCCGGGCGACCCGCATCGCTCGCGGCCTGCCGATGGGCAGCGACCTGGAGTATGCCGACGAGGTGACGCTGTCCAAGGCGTTGGAGGGACGACGGGATGTCTGACGCTCGCGAGCCAGAAAGTCGTTGCTCGCGCCCGTCGAGTGCGCTACATTACAGAACAGTTTTCAGCCATCAGCGTTCAGCCTCTAGCTGATAGCTGACCGCTGAAAGCTGTTGTTGTGCTGCTATTGATCCCCGGTAGCTCAATGGTGGAGCGAGCGGCTGTTAACCGCTAGGTTGTAGGTTCGAGCCCTACCCGGGGAGCCAACCATATCTCATGCTGGGCCCCTCCCCTAGGCCGTCCGGATTCTTACGGCCAGACTTCTCAACGCTGGAATCTTCCGGGCTATAAGAGCTATTGCGCACCGCATGGCCGGCCAGACCATCGGCCCGCATCTCGTGAGTACGCTGCTGCCGTTCTAAGAAAGCGGAGATGAGAATCTCAGGCATCGCGTCATCCGGGCCAGCCTGGAACGCTTCGCCCATCCTCCAGCTAAGGTCGAAGCGAAGATCACGCGACTTCTCTCCCGCTGACGCGCGCCATAGGATCTTAGCTTGGGTCGGCCCTAACAGGATTATGCCGACCGGCGGGGCAGCCTTTGCTGGTATAGGTCCTGTTGCAATTCCGTTGACAAGTCTGAGAAACGGCAGGAGAATCCCGCACATCGTGAGCATTTTTGGGGCTGGTGCTATACTGACCAGCATAATCATAGTTAGGCGCAGGGAGGAATAAAAAATGAGCATCATCTCCAATGCAAAGGAGTTAGCCGAGCTTATAAAGAAAGTTGGCGATATTGAACTCTATCGTCGCATCGTGGAGCTTGAGGGTGAAATAATCGAGCTAACCCGGAATAACCGCGAGCTTGAGGAGCAGCTTCAAAAAATTAAGAAACAGTCAAACGCCATCGAAAAACTTACGCGAAAGAATTCATTCTATTTCCTTGACAATGATAACGATCCTTACTGTCCGTATTGTGTCGAGGTCGAACAACTTGCGGTGCATCTTCACAAGACAACGAAAATCAGTGGCGGGCGTCGTATGTGGGCGTGTCCGTCATGTAAAACAGAGTTTGCATATTGGAGCGAGTAACAGCGCCTAACCACTGGCTCGTGCGGACGCCGGAGACAGCGCGTTATATTTCCTGATGCTTTGGTGGCCGGCGCCGCACAGCCAGGCCGTTAGGGCTACGCGAGCAGATCATGGATGAGGTCGTCTTGGTCAAGGACCCTCCGTTGGACTTGGTGGAGGGCGTGGTCCATGAACTGGCGGCGTACACGATCGCTTTTCTTCGGGTCGGCGGCGACGTCCAGAACCCACCAGCGGACTTACTTGGATCGGGCGTGTTGGTTTCAGCAGGGACGAAACGTGCGATTCTGACGGCTCACCACGTTGTTCAAGTGCTTCCAACGACAGGCAGAATCGGGCTGTTCTTGGGAAGAACAACTCAGCCCCACACGATCGACGCTGGCGGCGCCTCGGTCCTGAAGATTGGTCGCGGTACGCGGGACGATGTTGGGCCAGATCTTGCAGCCATTGTGTTGTCACCGGTCGTCGCTGGGTCGATACAGGCGATAAAGAGCTTCGTGAATCTCGACCGGTGCCGAGATCAACTGCTGAACGATCCACCGGCCGTGGACCTCGGTGTTTGGTTCGCGCAGGGTTTCTTGGATGAACGAACCACGGTGGGCTTCGATCGAACTGAACCAGACCTAACCAAGTACTTCTACAATTTCACCGGCATGGGTGGGCCGGATGGAATTCAGCAACTTGGAGCCTACGACTACTTCAATCTCCCGGTAAGCCCTGACGCAAGAGCGACGACGCCAACGAATTGGGGCGGCATGAGCGGCGGCGGTGTTTGGCAGGTGCCGTTCAAGCGAGAAGGAGAGCGTCTGGTTCATCTTCGGCCCCTTCTGTCCGGGACGATGTTCTATCAGCAGCCTACGAATCCGAGCACCTGCGAAATAAGGTGCCACGGTCGTCGGAGTCTCTATGAAGTCGCGTACACGGCGATCCTTGGTGAGGGGGCTTGACACCACTGACTGAGCCCCGTATTGTATAATTATACAATTATATGAAAACGCTATTTCCTGGAGAACGAGCAATGCCAGCGGTGAAGCTTGGGGTGAGCCGGCAAGTGGCGATCCCAAAGAAGATCCATGACGCGCTGGGACTTGCCCCCGGCGATTACCTGGAGGTCGAACTCAAGGCAGGGAAGGTTGTTCTCACACCCAAGGCCCTGGTTGACAAGGAGATCGAGCGCCGCCTTGCCGAAGGCCTCGAGGACATCAAAAAGGGGCGGGGCATCGGCCCCTTCTCATCTGCGAAGGAGGCGATCCGCGCGCTCCACCAGGAGGCTAAGAAGCTGAAGAAAGAGTGATGCGTCCCCACTTCACCAACTAAATCATCCACCATATTACAGATGCCCTTAGTGGCTGGAGAGCGAATAATGCGTCCCTACTTCACCAGCCGCTTCACCAAGAGCTACGCCAGCGCCCCTCCTGAGATCCAGCGCGCGTTTGACCGAAAGCTCGCCCTTCTCCTTCGCAACCTCCGTCACCCCTCGCTACGAGCCAAGAAGTACGACGAGGCCCGTGGCATCTGGCAAGCCCGCGTGACCACGGGGTGGCGATTCTACTTCACGATCGAGGCTGATGTGTACCGTCTCATCGACCTCATGCCACACCCGAAATAGCCCTAACGGCGGTCCAATTGACGTACATGAGAGCCTATGATACCATCCGCTCCGAGTCAGTGGGCACTAATCATTATTCGGCTCTAATAGCCTTATAGATGTGACCACTCCCGCCCGAGCCCGGTTTTGGCCGAGGCGGAGAGCCATTTCTAGTGGTTAGTAAGCACCCCTCACCCCAACCCTCTCCCCCAAAGGGGGCGAGGGGGAAAATAAACGCCTCCTCTCCCCAGCGGGGAGAGGACGGAGGTGAGGGGAGAACGCTAAGCCAGCACAACCTACGCAGTATCGTCAGGAGACGAGATGCCTCAGCATAGAGCGTTAGAGCAATGGGTGGATCAGGTGGCACGGGTGACCCGCCCGGATCGGATCCATTGGTGTGATGGGTCAGAGGAGGAGCATCAGGTCCTGATTGAGGGGATGCTGCGGGATGGGACCTTGATTGGACTGAATCATCAGCGCTATCCCGGGTGCTACCTGCATCGGAGCCATCCATCGGACGTCGCAAGAACCGAGCATCTCACCTTTATCTGTACGTCTCGACAAGAGGATGCCGGTCCTACGAACAACTGGATGGCGCCCGCAGAGGCGCGCGGGCAGGTCGGGAAGCTCTTCGAGGGCAGCATGAGGGGCCGGACGATGTTTGTCATCCCCTATCTCATGGGTCCAGCCGGTTCTCCCTACAGTAAGGTCGGCGTAGAGATCACCGATAGTCCCTACGTCGTCGTTAACATGCGGCTGATGACTCGCATGGGAAAGATCGCGCTTGAACGATTTGGCGGCTCGGACAGTTTTGTCCGCGGCCTGCACTCACTCGGGGACCTCAGTCCGGACCGCCGCTTCATCCTCCACTTCCCCGAGGAGCGCCTCATCTGGAGCATCGGGTCGGGATACGGGGGCAACGCCCTGTTGGGGAAGAAGTGCCACTCCCTTCGTATTGCCAGTTGGATCGGTCGAGAGGAGGGCTGGTTGGCCGAGCACACCCTGATCATCGGGGTAGAAGATCCCGCGGGACAGGTCACCTACATGGCGGCCGCCTTCCCGAGCGCCTGCGGCAAGACCAACCTGGCTATGCTGGTTCCCCCTGCGGAGTTTTCGGGCTATAAGGTGTGGACGGTGGGCGATGACATCGCCTGGATGCACATCGGGTCCGACGGACGGCTGCGGGCTATCAATCCGGAGGCTGGATTCTTTGGTGTTGCGCCCGGCACCAGCGTCAAGACGAATCCCAACATTACGGCTGCGGTCGATCGCAACACGATCTTTACCAACGTTGCCGTCACCCCGGACGGTGAGCCATGGTGGGAAGGCAAAGACCCGACACCTCCCGATGGTCTTGTGGACTGGCGAGGCAACCCGTGGACCCCCGGGAAAGAGCCGGCTGCTCATCCCAACTCGCGTTTCACGGTTGCCGCCAGCCAGTGCCCGTCGATCTCCCCCAGTTGGGAGGACCCGGAAGGGGTCCCCATCTCAGCCATTCTCTTTGGAGGACGCCGCGCCAGGGTGGCGCCGCTCGTCTATCAAGCCTACAGTTGGCAGCATGGTGTGTTTGTCGGTGCCGGGATGGCCTCAGAGACGACAGCCGCCCAGTCGGGCGCGGTCGGGGTCACCCGGCGCGACCCGATGGCGATGATTCCATTCTGCGGCTATCACATGGCCGACTACTTCGCTCATTGGCTCAACATGGGCGCGCGAATCGCTTGCCCCCCTGCGATCTTCCATGTCAACTGGTTTCGGACCGACAGTCACGGCCGCTTCCTCTGGCCGGGCTTTGGCGAGAATATTCGCGCCCTGAAGTGGATCCTGGAGCGCGTGCGCGGTCAGGGCGAGGCCGTCGAGACTCCCATCGGGTTCGTTCCCACGCCCGACGCGTTGGATCTGGATGGGCTGAGACTTCCGGACGGCACCACGGATGAGTTGTTGAGGATCGACACCGATGCCTGGGACGCAGAGCAGGCGGAGCAGGGCCTGTTTTTCGACCGGCTTACCCCGCGCCTACCCGATGAGATTCGGCAGGAGCATGCGATGCTCCGCGCGCGACTGAGCCGACTCAGCGTCTCCGTGAACGCCGTCGAACCGCCGCGCGCCCTGTAGTTCTCAGCCCTTTCGACGAGTGTGGCTCGAATGAGCTCCGACAATGCGGAGGGAGGATTACCGGCCCAACCTGACAAGCACGCCCATAAACCAGTATGACAAGCCGACATCGCTGAAAGCAAGCGGGGGGTAGGCCATGCGGGAAGGCGAGGACGAATGTTGCGTTCTTGTTAATGAGATCAACGACGGGCTGTTTATGGTGGATGCCCAGGGCGTGATCACCTTTGCCAACCGGGCGCTGGCCAAGATTCACGGTCTCGAAAGTCCGGAACAACTCGTAGGCCGCCGCTTCCTGGAATTCATCGCCCCCATCGAGCTACACCGCGTGAAGGAACTGTTTACCCGCGCGCTGGAGACAGGGACCACGGCTGAGGCCGTAGAGACTCAGATTGTGCGCTCCGAAGGAGAGAGCGCGTTCATTGAGGTGAGGTCGGTTCCCGTCCTGGAGGACGGCAGGGTTGTGGGTCTCCGGGGGGTCCTGCGAGATGTCACTGCGCGCAAGCGGTCGGAGGTGGCCCTGCGCGAGACGTACGACCTTCTAATGGCGGTGATTGAGGCCTCGCCGGCGGGCATCACCATTCTAGATCGTGAGGGCAACGTCAGGCTGTGGAGCCCGGCAGCGGAACGCATGTTCGGCTGGCGAAAAACGGAAGTCCTCGGGCGCCCCCTTCCCATCATCCCCCCGACCAGACGCGAGGAGTATCTGGCCCTTCTCAATCGGGCGCTGGCAGGCGAATCGATTGCCGGCGTCGAGGTCGTTCGCCAGAAGAAGGACGGTTCTCTGGTCAATATCAGTCTGTGGACGGCGCCGCTGCGCGATGAGAAAGGGGGCATTAGCGGCGTTAGTGGGGTCCTGGTTGATGTCACGGACCGCAAGCGGGCCGAGGGGCGAAGCCGCCTTCAGGCGGCGGCGCTGGAAGCGGCTGCGAACGGTATCATCATCACTGATCGCGACGGGACGATCAGATGGGTCAACCCGGCCTTTACGCGGCTGACCGGCTATACCGCCGAGGAGGCCATCGGCCGGAACCCGCGTGTACTCAAATCCGGCACGCATGATCAGGCGTTCTATCACAACCTGTGGGAGACTATTCTTTCCGGCAGAGTATGGCAAGGCGAGATCGTTAATCGCCACAAGGATGGCAGCCTCTACACCGAGGACCAAACCATTACGCCCGTGCCGGACGAACGCGGGGAGATCGCGCATTTCATCGCCATCAAACAGGAGATCACCGAGCGCCGACACCTCGAAGACCGCCTTCGCCAGGCGCAAAAGCTGGAGGCCATCGGTCTGCTGGCCGGGGGGATCGCGCACGACTTCAACAACCACCTGAACGGGATTATCGGCTTTGCAGAACTGGCCTTGGGGCAAATGCCCTCGGACAGCAAGGAACACCGTTACGTCAGCCGGGTACCGGCGATAGGCCGCCAAGCCGCGGAGCTTGTGAGCCAGATGTTGACCTTTGCGCGGAAGGCCCCGCTGCATCGGCAGCCGCTGAACCTGGACGCGCTGCTCCAGGAGACGGTAAGCATCTTGCGGCGAACACTGCCCGAGACGATCACGATCAAGTTGGAGCCTACCGACGAGCCCCTCACCGTCAATGCCGATAGCGCCCTGGTGCAGCAGATTCTGCTCAACCTGGCCACCAACGCCCGGGATGCCATGCCCCACGGGGGGACCCTGACCCTTCGGCTGACGCCGGTTACGCTGATCAAGGCGAGCCTGGGCAGCCACCCGGAACGCCGCACGGGCGCCTTCGCCTGTCTGACCGTGGCCGATACCGGGACCGGCATCCCGGTCGCCATCCGGGATCGAATCTTCGAGCCCTTCTTTACGACCAAAGAGACCGGCCATGGGACCGGCTTGGGCCTGGCCTCGGTCTACGGGATCGCCCACCAGCACGATGGCTGGATCGAGGTGGAGACCGCCGAAGGCCAAGGGAGCGCCTTCCACGTCTTCTTCCCCCTGATTCCCCCTGCGGTAACAGCCGTATCCTCGGTCGAGAAGGCGCTGCCGCGGGGGACCGAGACGCTCCTGCTCGTGGAGGACAACCCGATGGTCCTGGAGTTGGGAGAACTCCTGCTCAGCGACCTTGGATACACCGTCCTCAGCGCTGCGGATGGCGTCGAGGCGTTGGACGTTTTTCGGACCCACCCGGACATTGCGTTGGTCCTCACCGACGCGATTATGCCCCGGATGGGGGCGGCAGCCCTGATCCCGGCCCTGCGCGCTCTCAATCTCGACATTAAAGTACTGGTTGCTACGGGCTATGCCCCAGACGAGATCCAGCATAGTCTTGAAGACGCTGGGGTTACCGGTTATGTTCAAAAGCCGTTTGCTCAAGCCAACTTGGCTGCTGCGGTGCGCGCAGCCATTGACGGGCCGGCAGATGCCGGGCGCTTATCGGAAAGTTCAGGCGCGACCACCTGAGGGAAGCCTGACCGTTCCATTATCGAACGGCCTTTTCTCTCCATGGATCAGAGACATGCTCGGAACGGCTTGATACCCGGAGACTGCCATGGACACACAATTTGTTGCTATCACGCTGCACCGAATTGCCGGAAAGCTGGTCTGCGGCGCCGTGACCCTGATCCGGCAGCCGGATCGTTCCTGGCAGGGCAAGTGCGGTAAGTGCGGGGAGGAGTTCCGGGTAGAGCCGGACGCCCGGTTCGAAGGGCGGGTCTGCGCCATGAGGAACTGACCGACGCTGAACATCGAGTTGAAAGCGCGCCTGCGAACTGACAGCGCACAAACCAGTATGACAAGCCGACATCGCTGAAAGTAAGCGGGGGAGCAGGCCATGCGGGAAGGCAACGAAAAGTGTTGTGTCCTTGTTAATGAGATTGACGACGGGCTGTTTGTAGTAGACGCTCAAGGCGTCATCACCTTTGCGAACCGAGCGCTGGCCAGGATTCATGGAGCTGAAAACCCGCAACACCTTGTCGGTCGCCGCCTGTTTGAATTTATTGTCCCCGCCGACTTGAGCCGCGTCAGGGAACGGTTTCGCTGTGACCTGGCGACAGGAGACCCTGTTGGGATTATAGAGACTCAGATCGTCCGCCCGAATGGAGAGACCGCGTTCATTGAGCTGAAGCCGGTTCCCATCCGAGAGGATGGTGGGGTTGTGGGCTTCCGGGGGGTCTTGCGTGATGTCACGGGACGTAAACGCGCCGAGGGGCGAATCCGCCTTCAGGCCGCGGCGCTGGAAGCGGCTGCGAACGGTATCATCATCACTGATCGCAACGGGGCGATCAGGTGGGTCAACCCCGCCTTTACGCGGCTGACCGGCTATACCAGCAATGAGGCTATCGGTCGGAACCCGCATATACTCAAGTCCGGCGAACACGATCGGGCGTTTTACCATAACCTGTGGGCGACGATTCTGTCTGGCCAAGTATGGCAAGGCGAGATCGTCAACCGCCGCAAAGATGGCAGCCTCTACACCGAGGAGCAAACCATCACGCCCGTGCTGGATGAATGCGGAGACATCACGCATTTCATTTCGATCAAACAGGACAGCACCGAGCGCAATCGCCTTGAAGAGCGGCTTCGCCAGGCGCAAAAGCTGGAGGCTATCGGCCTGCTGGCTGGAGGGATCGCACACGACTTTAATAATCACCTGAACGGAATCATCGGCTTTGCAGAACTGGCCTTAGGAGAAATACCCTCAGACGGCAAGGCGCACCGCCACCTTAGCCGGGTACCGGAGATAGGCCGCCGAGCTGCGGAACTTGTGGGGCAGATGTTGAGTTTTGCGCGAAAGGCCCCGCTGCAACGCAAGCCGCTCGACCTGGACCCACTACTCCAAGAGACAGCGAGCATCTTGAAGCGCACGCTGCCCGAGACGATCACGATCAAACCGGAACCCAATTATGAACCCATGACCATCGATGCTGATGGCGCCCAAGTGCAGCAGATCCTTCTTAACCTGGCTACCAATGCCCGCGACGCCATGCCCTACGGTGGAACCCTCACCCTTCGACTGACGGCGGTCACGCTGATTGAGGCGAGCCTGGGCAGCCACCCGGAGCGTCGAGCGGGCGCCTTCGCCTGTCTGACCGTCGCCGATACAGGGATCGGAATCCCGGCCGCCATCCGGGATCGCCTTTTCGAGCCCTTCTTCACAACCAAGGAACCCGGTCGCGGGACCGGTTTAGGCCTGGCCTCGGTCTACGGGATCGTGCATCAGCATGATGGCTGGATCGAGGTGGAAACGGCCGAAGGCCAAGGGAGTGCTTTCCACATCTTCCTGCCTCTGATTGCTCTCCCGGTAAACGTCGCGATCCCGACCGAGAAGGCGCTGCCGCGTGGGGCCGAGACGCTATTGCTCGTCGAGGATAATCCGATGATCCTGGAGCTGGGAGAGCTCGTGCTCAGCGATCTTGGGTACACGGTTCTCACGGCCGTCGATGGCGTCGAGGCAGTGGAAGTCTTCCGGGCACGCCCGGGCATTGCGTTAGTCCTTACCGACGCGATTATGCCCCAGATGGGGGCGATGGATCTGATCCCGGCCTTGCGGGCGTTCAACCCGGCAATCAAGGTGCTGGTTGCTACCGGCTATGCTCCGGACGAGATCCAGCATAGCCTGGAAGACGTGGGGGTTACCGGTTATGTTCGAAAGCCGTTTGCTCAAGCCGACCTGGCCACGGCGGTCCGCGCAGCCATCGATGGCCCCACGCATGGCGGACGCCCACCGAAAGGCTCAGGCCCGCCGATCTGAGGGGAGCCTGCTCGATCGATCAGCGAACGGTCTTTTCTCTTCCATGAATTACGATATTGAGAGGAGCCCTAAATTGATTGCACGCTTGCACAACAGCTCAAGCAGCCTCCCCCTTTGAAAAAGGGGGATTGAGGGGAGTTTTTAGATCGTTTAAATCCCCCCCTCGCCCCTCTTTTCCAAAGGGGGTACAAGCTATGTTATGCGCTGAGCGCTGAGTAATAAGTGATAAGAGATAGGAACGGCTTGATACCCGGAGACTGCCATGGACACACAATTTGTTGCTATCACGCTGCACCGAATTGCCGGAAAGCTGGTCTGCGGCGCCGTGACCCTGATCCGGCAGCCGGATCGTTCCTGGCAGGGCAAGTGCGGTAAGTGCGGGGAGGAGTTCCGGGTAGAGCCGGACGCCCGGTTCGAGGGGCGGGTCCGCGCCATGAGGAACTGACCGATGCTGAACATCGAGTTGAAAGCGCGTTGTGAGGACCTCGGAGAGCTGCGAGGGCGTTGCGAGTCGCTCGGCGCGGAGGGCCAGGAGCCGGAGCGGCAGGTCGACACCTATTTTTGCGTGACCTCTGGCCGCCTGAAGCTTCGCGAGTCGCTGGAGTCGGCCGCCGAGCTGATTCATTACATTCGAGACGATATGGCCGGACCGCAGGAAAGCCACTACGACCTCTATCCGGTCGAGGACCCTGAGGGCCTGAAGGCGATACTGGCCAACGCGCTCGGTATTAGCGTAACGGTCGCGAAGCGGCGCGAGACCTTTGTGCTCGGCAACGTCCGGATCCATCTCGATAAGGTGCAGGGGCTGGGTAGCTTTGTTGAGCTTCAGGGGTCGGTCGATGAACCGAGAGAGCTGCCGCTGGTTGCCGACGAGATCCAGGGCGTCCAGCAGGCGCTGGGAATCGATCCGCAATCGCTCGTGAAAGAGTCGTATGCGGCGTTGGTCGCCAGGGCGGAGGAAGCTGAGCGAGCGCGTTACGCCAACTGACCGGAGATTTATAACATGGAGCATCGCAGGCTTGGGCGCACAGGCATTCAGGTGTCGGAGATCGGGTTTGGCGCCTGGGGGATTGGCAAGGCGTGGTGGGGCAAGACCGACGACACGCTATCGGTCAGAGCGCTGATACGGGCGCTGGAGTTAGGCGTCACCTTTATCGATACCGCGCAGGCCTATGGCGACGGGCATAGCGAGCGGCTGATCGCCAGGGCCTTTCAGGAAGCGAAACATCGCGTCTTCGTCGCGACCAAGGTTCCGCCGAAGACCCGCGAGTGGCCACCCAAGGAGGGGACGACGGCGCAGCAGGCCTTTCCCGCCGACTGGATCATCACCTGTACCGAACAGAGTCTCCGACATCTTGACGCGGAGCGTCTGGATCTTCAGCAACTCCACATCTGGCGCGACGAGTGGCTCGGTGAGACGGAGTGGCTGGAGGCGGTTCGGCGGTTGAAGCAGCAGGGGAAGATCCGGTTCTTTGGGGTCTCCATCATCGACCACCAGCCGGGCAGTGCGCTGGAACTGGTAAAGTCCGGCCTGATCGATACCGTCCAGGTGATCTACAACATCTTCGACCAATCCCCGGAAGAAGAGCTGTTCCCGTTGTGCCAAGCGCACGATGTCGGCGTGATCGCCAGGGTCCCCTTCGATGAGGGGGGCCTGACCGGGAGCCTCATGCCGGACACGATCTTCCCCCCGAAGTCAGTGCAGAGCTTCTACTTCCGCGAGGATCGGCTGCGGGAGACGTGCGAGCGCGTCGATCGACTCAGGCCGCTGCTGGGAGGCGAGATCAAGACCGTGGCGCAGCTTGCCCTGAAGTTCTGTCTGAGCCACCCGGCGGTCTCAACCGTGATCCCAGGGATGCGCCGACCGGAGCACGTGGATGCCAACTGCTCAGTCTCCGACGGCCGGCCGCTCGCACCCGAAACCCTCGCCGCCCTCCGCACCCACGCCTGGCCCAGAAACTTTTACCAGTAAGCAGGAGAGCGGCCCTCATCGCTCCAAAAGTCCCCCACCCCGTCCTCAGATCCCCTCTCCTTTTTTGACCCAGGCACATTTCCCTTGACGTAGGGCCGCCCCTATATGCTCCACGGAATCTAACCGACGACAGGCAACGCCCAGGCGGTCCTGGCATGGCTGCCAGGGCTGTCGATCCCTCGCAAACGGCCTATCTCTGAACGCCACCCCGAATATACGTCAAAAGGCGTATTGACAAACCCGCCCGCTGGGAGTAAATGAAGCCAACGCTGGAGCACCCCACCGGGAAGCTGCTCGCGCAGCTCGGGGGCGCGCGGCTCCACAGGTGCCGGATGCGGCGCCGGTTCATTAACGCTGGGGGCCGAGCCTCCCATTATCCAAGAAGGAGGGATGCCATGGGACGACAAATAGTCTTTGCACTATCCGCAGCAGTAGGAATCGGCCTCGCGCTGGTCGCCGGAGCGGCGTGGGCGCATGGGGGCGATCCGAGCCGCATACACGCGTGCGTTAACAACGAGAGCGGTACCGTCCAGATCATCGCCACGACCGGTACGTGTCGTCAGGGTTGGGCCTCGTTGGATTGGTCGATTACGGGATCACAAGGTCCGCAGGGCCTGCAAGGGCCTGCGGGCGCGGATGGAGCTCAAGGGCCAGTCGGGCCCCAAGGCCCACAGGGCCTGCAAGGCGCCACCGGCCCCCAGGGTCCAGCCGGGCCAACTGGTGTAACAGGTCCCGCCGGCCCCGCCTTCCCGATCACTTGCCCGCCGGATGCTGTGCTGGTCGGCACGACCTGCATCGACAAGTACGAGGCCAGCGTCTGGCAGACCGCCGATGCTGCACTGATCGCGAAGATCAAGGACGGCACCGTCACCCTGGCCGACATGACTGGAGCCGGCGCAACCCAGCTTGGACTCGCCATTGGCGACCTAGCCGCCGCCGGTTGCCCGGACACCGGTAACGGCTGCGGCGATTTCTACGCCGTCTCGATCCCGGGGGTGACGCCCTCGGCCTCTATCACGTGGTTTCAGGCGGCCACTGCGGCCCGGAATGCGGGCAAGCGGCTGCCGACCAACGCCGAGTGGCAGGCCGCAGCCCTGGGGACCCCGGATACCGCCGGAGCCGACGACGGGAGCACCACGTGTAACACCGACAATCGGGCTCCCGGGGTAACAGCCACGGGATCCCGGTCGGCCTGCGTCTCGGACGTGGGGGCCTTCGACATGGTGGGCAACCTCTGGGAGTGGGTGGCCGACTGGACACCGCTCAGCACAGCCTGTATTACGGATCTGTTCGGTTCGGGTGACTGGAACTGCCTGGCTGGAGCCTCTCTGACCGCCGGCCCCGGCGCGTTGCTTCGCGGCGGCGGCTGGAACGAAGGCTCGGATGCCGGGGTCTTTGCCGTGGTCGGCAGCGACGTCCCGTGGTACGCGAGCAGCGGCATCGGGTTCCGGTGCGCCCGCTAGTCGTCCTGCCCTTAGCCCTTTGATTATTTGACCGTTGGCGCCCTGCGGGTGAGTGGTCGGGAACCTGTCGAAAGGTCCCTCCGCCCGCAGGGCGCACTGTGGAGCGTGCGACAATGCGAGGAGGTGTAAGCCCCGGGCTGAGGAACGAAACCCAGCTATCCTGCTAAGATTGCCGGATTGGAAGCCTGACATGACGGGCCAGTAGGTCAAAATGCTTGTCGGCGTGAAGAAGGCCGCATGAGTAGTTTAGAGCAACTGCGGCAATAAGCTGATCCGTCGCCGGAATGGACAACGCCTCCAGTCGCAACATGTGAGCAATCCGATGTCCGCGTGCCACCTGCAAGTTCCAGGACGATCATCTCGCAGGTCGCTGCGCGCCCTTCGGTAAGCAAGTCGCGGACCTGTTCTCTGACAATAACATTGCCTGAAGGCCGCAACGCATGGATCCAGGCCGAGGTGTCGATCAGCACCCATCCGTCAGCCATCGGCCCGCAATGTGGCAAGCCTCTCTGGCGTCAGGTCAAGGGGAAGGTGGCCCGGCTTGCCCTGAAGTTCTGTCTGAGCCACCCGGCTGTGTCAACCGTAATCCCCGGGATGCGCCGCCGGAGCATGTAGAGGCCAACTGCTCGGTCTCCGGCGGCAAGCCGCTGCCGCCCGACACCCTCGCCGCCCTGCGCGCCCACGCTTGGCCCAGGAATTTTTATCAATAGGCGGAGCCAGACCGTTCGCATCCATCGTCCAACGCAGTGTCGGGGACACGTTCATCCGCTACCACCGCCCCAGCCTCGCATCAGTCGCGGCCAAGTACGCTACGCAGCTCTGGAAAGTCAACCTATTGACCATCGCCGGTAGTGTTCTGATTAGCTTCCACTCATGGTCTCCATGGGAGATCTAAACAGGCGCTCCTTTCTTGTTACACGGTCAATAAGATTAAGCGATAATTCAGGGGGCTTGAACCTCTTCGGATCCCGATACTCTGGCCAAAGATTGCTCACAATGGTTCCTCGTTCTAAAACAAACACAAGTGCTCCAATCGCTTGCTTGCTTGATTCGATGTCAACGGCAATCGGAAACAGTTTTGCTGTGCCGATCTTGAGATCAGCCGGAATGTGACCGAGGTAAGGATAGAGGATAATAATAGAATCGCTTCCAGCTAGTTTGACGTAAAGTTCCGCGCTGATTACCATCGGGCGCTCAGACCTATTAACAATCGACATATCACCGAAAATGAAGACAACCCCCCGCATGTCGGAGCGTTCAGCGCTCGCCTCCAAGCCTGTCTGCATACCAACGGCCAGCATGGGGCTCTGTGTAGAACCACGACGGTAAGTCAGAAACCATGCGGCGCCGCCAAATATGAGCGCACCTATGAGCGCGGCTATTCCGACGAAAGCCACAGGGGAACTCGCTCCCAGTCTTCCAAGCCTATCTCCGACTGGCTTAGAGGTTGCCACGAGAAACAGAACAATTACCACTGCCGCAACCCATATTCCTATAGCAGCCCAAGGGTTTTCCCAGCCACTCAGTTGAAACCCCAAGCCCACCAGTAGCGGCAGAACGATGGCTGAAATAGCTTGTCGCACGGTAGAACCGTATCATAGAGCCAGGTATAAAGTAAACAAAGTCGAATTAGGATACCACCACCATCGCCGACCTCCTTGGCGGCCGGCAGAAAGCCCAGAAGACCCCCTTCGAAGCTGGCGGGGTCTATGATCAGACCTACCCGCCAGATTGGCAAATTGAACCTGAAAGGTTGGTGTGCTGTTCTGCTTCCCGTGTAGACAGGTCTCTGCTTATTGGGATGGAGATCCCCAGGAGGGTACGCAGACGTGGACGACACCTGGAAAGACTACGTGATTGCGACCTATCGGCTCGGCGGCGGAGGCGATTGGACGCGGAAGGCCGAGACGATCGCACTGGGCATGACGGTCGGCAGTTGGCCCGGCCTGTCCGCCGCACGACAGGCGGCCCTTCAGCGTCACGTCGGTCGCGTGGTAGCGGTGGACGCGGGCCTGATTCGGATCGCCTACCCCCTCGCAAATCTCACGCCCGACCTGCCGGCGTTGCTGACTGCCTCCTTTGGCAAGCTCTCCATGGACGGGAAGATCCGCCTGCTGGATCTGACCCTGCCGCCCAGCTTTGCCACCGCCTTTCCCGGACGTTTCTGAGGCGCCTTCGGTGGAAACGTACAGGTTGCCTTGATGATCAGCGGCGAGCCCTTTAGGTTTTCTGAATCCTGAGGCGAGAATTGAGAGTTGGCCATTCGGAGCTCGCGCGAGGACAAGCCCCTTCGCCTTTTCTCCTTTCAACGCTTCAGCGGCGATGTAGAGAATGCCTTCGTCGCCGACGGCGAGCCCTTGAGGTTTTTTGAGATCTTCAATCAGGGACTGAACGTGGCCATCGGGAAAAAGCTGAAGTACCCGGCCTGTGTGCTCTTCCGAGAGGTACAGGACGTCATGGGCATCGATGGCGAGAAAGGCGGGGTCCCTTAAACCCTCAAGGGCAACCTCGACAGGGGCAGAGGCAGCAGGAAGTTGCTGATTCTTGGCGGAGGCGGAAAGGATGAAGAGGCAGGAAAGACTGAGAAGGCATAAGAGCGACCCGACCAAACGTTTCACAGTATATGCCCCTTACGGTTAGGGTGATCGAAAAGACATTGCTGCGATTCTCGCCGTAGGGATGGACACGCTGCAACAGGCATTCCAATGAGGTCAGAAAGAGAAAGGAATCACGGCTTGTTACTGTAAGTGGTCAAAAAGCAAAGAAGAAATGGAGGGCGTGACCGAACTATCACCCCATCTGTGTTGGGGTAGATGAGATGGTTTGGAGCTCCAGAGTGTCAAGGATTGTCAGATAGCAGTGACAACAATGGGAAAGGAAGAAAGACCAGTCGCACCAGGCTCATTGTCGACAATCGCATGGAGGGTCGAGTAAGCAGGCGAGGGATGTGACAGCAGACCGCTACCACCCCCGATACGCTCGCCGCGCTGAGAGCTCACGCCTGGGTTAGAAACGTTTATCAGTGAGCAGGGTAGCGGCCCCCCCATTGCAACGATCGGCCCGCGTGAAGGTGTGGCTGGACAATCGGCAGCGCTAGGTTGAGCGACTGAGCGCTGCGCTGACCAGCCGATTGAGACTCACCCCGGATTCAGCGGCCTCTATAGCCAGTTGCCGATGCACGGCGGGTGGGACACGGACCATGAACTTGCCGCTGAAATGCCTGGTGGCGAGCGGCGCTGGGACCGGTTCTGCGTGGCGACGCAAATCGGCCACCACCTCGCGCACGAGCTTCCGGATGCCCCTCAACGCCGTCTCCGGCGTACGCGCCAGCCAGCTCAGGCTCGGCAGCTCAGCGCACAGTCCTACGTATTCGGCATCGTCTTCCGACCAGGTCACCCGATAGGTATATTTGTCATGTGGCTGTGCCATGCTCCATCTCCATCCTGTCGATTGCCTTGAGTACCTGCTTGACCTGATAGACCTTGGCGTATCCCTTATGATTTTGGACATGGACCCGCGGGTCGCCACTCCACGGCGTTTTGTACACTCGATGGCTTCCACTCATCTGCCTGGCTTGCCCGAAATAATGGTCGCAGGCCTTGCACAGGTCGGCAAAGCGAACCCCTGCTGGGTGATGACGCATGACCTCAAGGATCTCTGCGATCGTAGACACTGTAAGATAGTATCAATACTGATACCGACTGTCAAGCATTGGTCTTATGCCGTTTCACTGAGTGAACGGTTACCACATATGTGGGGAGGCGTGGGACGTACCGCACCAACATTCCTTCGCGAGCACATTCAACGGTACATAGCCGTAGAGCAGCAGGCGCCCTGCAGGGCACATCTCTTGTGATCCCGGTGCTGTTGATCGGTGATCTCTGCTCGACTTTCCCGCTCCCGCATGGTATTTTTCCTCTCATTGAGATACACGAGCAGAAGGAGCGGCATCTGTGGACGATACCTGGAAAGACTACGTTATTGCGACCTATCGCCTGGCGGGCGGAGGCGATTGGACGCGGAAGGCCGAGACGATCGCGCTGGGCATGACGGTCGGCAGTTGGCCCGGCCTGTCCGCCGCGAGGCAGGCGGCCCTTCAGCGTCACGTTGGCCGCGTCGTGTCGGTGGACGCGGGCCTGATTCGCATCGCCTACCCGCTCGCGAATCTCACGCCCGACCTCCCTTCGCTGCTCACTGCCACCTTTGGTAAGCTGTCCATGGATGGGAAGATCCGCCTGCTGGATCTCACCCTGCCGCCCACCTTCGCCGCCGCCTTTCCTGGGCCGCAACTGGGGGTAGATGGGGTGCGCGAGCGGCTTGGGGTCCACGGCCGCCCGTTGCTTATGAGCATCTTCAAGTCCTGTGTGGGCCTGACGCTGGCCGAGCTGACTGAGGGCTTTTTTCAGCAGGCGTTGGGCGGTGTGGACCTGATCAAGGACGACGAGATCTTCTTTAACGACACCGACGCGCCCTTCGAGCAGCGGTTGGAGGCGTGCCTGCAAACGGCTGAGCGGGCGCGGCGGGAGACAGGTCAGACGGTGCTGTATGCGATCAACCTGACCGGCCCGGTACATCGGCTTCCCGAGAAGGCCAGACGGGCGGTGCAGCTTGGCGCCAATGCGCTGCTTATTAATGTCCTGCCCTACGGATTTGATCTCTTGCAGCGGCTGGCCGAGGATCCGGAGATCACGGTGCCCCTCGTGGCCCACCCGGCGCTGGCCGGAGCGCTCTATCCGTCCGACGACTACGGCATCGCTGCGCCCCTGTTGTTGGGGACGCTGATGCGGCTGGCCGGGGCCGACCTGGTGCTGTTCCCGTCCCCGTATGGCGGAATGGCCCTGGACCGGACCCAGGCCCTGGATCTGGCCCAGCGACTGACGGACAGGGGTGGCCTGCCCGACCGCCCAAGCTTTCCGGTCCCCTCGGCGGGGATCCATCCGGGCCTGGTGCCGCACATGATGGACGATTTCGGTCTCGATGTCGTGATCAATGCGGGAGGCGGCATTCACGGTCATCCGGGCGGTGCGGCTGCGGGTGGGCGGGCCTTTCGCGCGGCGATCGCCGCCAGCGTAGCCGGCGTTCCTCTGGAGCAGGCCGCTGCGGAGAGTAGCGATCTGCGGATAGCCCTTGACCAATGGGGTGGTGGTACGCCCAGGATCCCTAAAGGATTTCCGGTGGCATGAGCCGGAAGACAGTCATCTTCTGCGACTTCGACGGGACCGCTGCTGAGCAGGAGGTCATTGTTTCGCTCTTTCAGGCGTTCGGGCCGCCCGGATGGGAGGCGGTGCGCGACGCGATCATCGCCGGGACGATGAGCGTACGGGAGGGGGTCGGCGGTATCTTTGCCCGGATTCCGTCGTCCCGGGTCCCGGAGATGATCGAGCATGCTCGACGGATCGCTACCCTGCGGCTCGGGTTTATGGAGTTTCTGGACTACTGTCGGGTGCATGGCCACCGATTTCTGCTGACCAGCGGCGGGGTCGACTTCTTCATCTACCCCATTCTGGATGGGCTCCTGTCGCGGGACCAGATCTACTGCAATGGGAGCGATTGCAGTGGTCCCACGGTACGTATCCTCTGGTCCCATGCGTGCGACGGGCAGTGTCGGGCCGACTGCGGGATGTGCAAGCCCAGCATCATGCGGCGCTTTCCGCCCGAGCAATACCACAGGGTGGTGGTAGGAGACGGCGTGACAGACCTGCAAGCGGCCAAGCTGGCCGACCTGGTGGTGGCGCGCGACCTGCTGGTCGTCAAGTGCCGAGAGGTCGGGATTTCTTATCAGCCATTTGAGACGTTCTACGATGTCATGGCGGTGCTCGATCGTATGGGGGCAGAGGCGTACCGATGACGATGGCGCACCACGCCACAGAGCAGGCCCGAACAGCCCTGGCCGACATCACGGTCGAGTTCGCTCGTCGGAGATGGTTTCCCGGGACCAGCGGCAACCTCTCGGCGCGGGTCAGCGCCCCAGGCGAGCCGCTCCTGCTGCTCGTCTCCACCAGTGGCCGGGATAAGGCGTCGATGACGGCAGCCGACTTCCTGCTCGTGGACGGATCGCTTCAACCGGTGGAGCCCGGAGGTCAGCCTGTGGTGAGCCCAGCCGAACTACGCCCTTCGGCCGAAACAGCGGTTCATGCGCGCATCTACGAGGCCACGGCGTGCGGCTGCGTTGTGCACGTACACACCGTATGGAACAACCTGATCGCGGAACTGTTCGCCTCCCAGGGCGAGGTTGTGCTTCGGGACCTTGAAATGCTCAAAGGACTCGACATCTGGGAGGAAGCGGCCGCGATCCGGGTTCCCATTGTCGAGAATCTTTTTCATCTGCCCACCTTGGCGGCGGCCGTCGTCGCGCGGATGACCGATCCGCGGGTACCCGGCGTGCTCATCCGACGCCATGGCCTGTATGCCTGGGGTGCGAACCCGTTCGAGGCCAAGCGGCACGTGGAGGCCTTCGAGTTCATGTGGGAGTACCTGTGTCGGTGGCGGTCCGTTCAGCAGGGGAGCCCTCTGACAGCGTTAGTCGAAGCGGCGACAAGGGGCGCCTCGTAGGAGACCAAGCATGGCGACAATCAGGTTGGGCCGAGATCACCGGCCCATCGAAACGCCCGCGGAGATGGCGAGCTTTCTCGAGGGCGAGGGTCTTGTCTACCGCAACTGGGATGTGTCGAAGCTGCGAGAAGGGCTACGGAACAACTATGCCCTGACCGAGGCTGAAAAGACGGAAATCCTGGCAGCGTTCATGGAAGAGATAGACGCGCTCAAGGCCGAAGGCGGATATGTGGCGGCCGATGTCGTTGTTTTATTCGAGAAGACCCCCGATCTGGAGACACTGCTCGGCAAGTTCAGCCGGGAACATCACCATAGCGAGAACGAGGTACGATTCGTAGTTGACGGTCACGGTATCTTCACGATCCGCGGGCGGACTGGCCGCTACATCGAGCTGGCGGTGGGCCCCGGCGATCTGATCACCGTGCCTGCGGGGATCCGCCACTGGTTCAACCTGGCTGGGGATCGGCGGATCAAATGCATCCGCCTCTTCCAGGACCCTTCGGGCTGGGCCGCCATCTACGAAGAACCCCCGGCTCACGACCCTCCGGTCCGTCCCTAAGGACCTGTTGCAGGTTGAACGTTAGACACATGCGCGGCATACTCGATCTGCCGGACCGCGCTACGACTTCTTCTGGCCTCCACGCAAGAGGAGTCGTGCGCCGACCCTGCCGACCCTCGCCTCAAGCTCCAGCCAGGTGCGGTTCAAGCCCTCAATCAGTTCACGGTCGGCCAAGTCGGCATAGTGGAGGGGCGGGCACTCGGTCGTGTAATGCGCGGGAATGGGGCAACCGTCGTGAAGCATCTGTTGGGACAGCAATATCTGCTTGAGAGTGACCTCGTATCGGTCCCCACAGGCGTTGCACGGCAATTCTACAGCTATAACTTCGAGAATATCCACAGTCGCTTTACCTCAGTCCACCAACCTGCGCACAGACCCCGGGAATGCTACCAAAGGCCCGAAAAACCTTATAGCGCAGCTAAGCATTATGTCAAGGTGAAAATCAGGTGACCAGTAGTCGGATGCCCGCCGTACTTTCGACGGCAATTCAGGATTACCGGCAAATAACGGAGGACATTGACAGACGCTTGGAGCAAGGTAAGATAGTCACCGCAGATACCACAGAGAAATATAAGTCAAGCCGACGGTAAACGAGGTCTTGTGGAGAAGGTTCTACTCATTGGTATTGGGGGGTTTCTCGGCTCGGTCGCTCGCTACCTGATTAGCGGGTATATTCAGGATCGGACGGGCGAAATCTTCCCTTTCGGCACCCTGGCGGTCAACGTAATCGGCTGCTTTGTGATCGGGGGCCTTTCCGAGCTGGCAGAGGCGCGCGCCTTCCTGTCGCCGGAGACGCGCGCGTTGGTCGTGGTCGGGGTGCTAGGCGGGTTCACAACCTTTTCGACCTTCGGCAACGAGACGGTCAACCTGCTACGGGACGGCGAGTGGGCATTTGCCGTCATGAATCTACTGACCCATGCGGTGTTGGCGATCGGGGCGGTCTGGGTCGGCCGGGCGACGGCGCATGCCGTCTGGAGGTAAGGTGATGGTGATCCCTCAAGAAGGTTATTTGCTTCGGATCTTCGTCGGCGAGAGCGACCGACACTCCGGGAAGCCGCTGTACGAGTGGATCGTCCTGAAGGCGCGCGAACAAGGATTGGCCGGCGCGACGGTGCTGCGGGGGCTCATGGGCTACGGCGCGCATAGCCGACTCCATACGTTCAAGATCGAACGGCTCTCGCTCGACCTGCCGGTGGTCGTGGAGATTGTCGACAGCCGCGAGAAGCTCGAGGCATTCCTCGACCGGATCGACGACGACATCACCGAGGGCCTGGCCACGATGGAGAAGGTCAACGTTCGGTTGTACCGCAGCCGGAAGACTGAGTAGGGGCACATTCAGCGCCGTCGGTCACGCATAACAAAGCAGAATATACACGCCTGTCGTAGCGGGGACCCCCACACCTACAGCGTCGTCGCCACGAGGTCGATTTCGACGCCGGCGCCGCGAGGCAGGGTGGCGACGCCGACTGTCGAGCGGGCGGGCTTGACCTCCCCCAGATACTCGGCGTAGACCTCGTTCATCTTCGCGAAGTTGTTCAGATCGGTCAGGTAGACCGTGGCCTTGATGACATGTTTGAGGGAGCTTCCCCCGGCCTCCAGGACCGCCTTGAGATTGTCCAGGACCTGACGGGTCTGAGCCGAAATATCGCCATCGATCAGCGTCCCGGTGGCCGGGTCCAGCGCGATCTGTCCGGATGTAAAGAGCAGGCCATTGCATTTGATGGCCTGCTCATATGGTCCGATTGCCTGTGGTGCTTTCTCGGTAGTTATTGCCTCACGTGGCATGTATTCCTCCCACTCTCGGTGTCATCCTTTAGTGCCCTCACCCCAACCCTCTCCCTCAAATGGGGGCGAGGGGATCGTTCGAGATTCGTCTCTTTTGATCCTACGCGCTTACGGCGCCCACGACATCATGGATGGTGACAGCCAGCGACTCTGAGATCCCTGCGGCTCGCCGCAGCTCGTCGATGCTGGCCTCGCGCAAACGGCGGAGACTCCCGAACCGGGTGAGCAGCGCCCGGCGGCGCTTGGCCCCGATCCCGGGAACGTCGTCCAGCAGGGAGCGGATGGCCGACTTGCCCCGCAGCGCCCGATGATAGGTGATGGCAAACCGATGCGACTCATCGCGGATCTGCTGCAGCAGTTGCCTGGCCCTGGAGCGCTCCGGCAGCGCGATCGGCGCAGACTTGTGCGGGTGAAAGACCAGCTCCTCCTCCTTGGCCAGGCTCACCATCGGAAGCGTATGCAGTCCCAGCTCTCTCGCCACACCCAGCGCGGCATTGAGCTGGCCTCGGCCACCGTCGAGCAGCATAAGGTCCGGCGGCGGCATCTCCTCCGCCTTGTGCAGCCGCCGCCGCACCACCTCGGCCAGCATGGCGAAGTCGTCCGGTCCCTCAACCGTCTTGATCTTGTAGCGCTTGTAGGCCGATTTTTTCGGCCTGCCGTCCTCCCAGACCACCTGAGATCCGACCGCCAGGGCGCCCGAGATGTTGGAGATGTCGTAGGCCTCGATCCGCTTTGGCGGGGCGGGTAGGTCCAGCGCCGCTTGCAGCTCCTTCAGCGCCGCCTCGCGACCCTGCAAGGATCGAAGCGACAGCGCCAAGGCCTCCTGCGCATTGGTCAGCGCCAGTTGGATCAGCCGCGCCTTGCGCCCGCGCCGCGGGACCCGCAGTTCCACCCGCCGATTGGCCCGCGAAGCCAGCCACGCTGCAATGAGCGACGCGTCGTCCACAGGGTGAGACAACAGGATCTCACGGGGGATGTCCCGGGCGCCAAGGTAGAACTGCTTGAGTACAGCGGTCAGCAGCTCGCCGACGGTCTCGGTGGTCGACTCAAAAGCAAACGTCTCGCGGCCGATCAGCCGACCCCGCCGGACCAGAAAGAGCTGGACCTGCGCCTCCCCGCCCTCTGCCGCCAGGCCAAAGATATCCAAGTCCTCATCCCGCGGCGAGATGACCCGTTGGCGTTCAAACACCTGGCGGAGCGACGCGATCTGATCGCGATACGTGGCGGCCCGCTCGTATTCGAGCGCCTCAGCCGCCTGCTGCATCTGCGTCTCAAGCCGCTTCGTCAGCTCCTGATCCTTGCCTTCCAGGAGCAGCCGCGCCTGGTCGACCAGCTCGCCGTAGGCCTGTTGGCTGATCAGCCCTTCGCAGGGGCCCAGGCAACGGCCCAAATGATATTCCAGACAGAGCCGTCGGCCCTTGATCGACCGACACTTCCGAAGAGGAATCGTCTTATTCACAAGCGCCAGGACGTCCCACATCGCGGTGGTCGGCACGTACGGTCCGTAATAGAGCGCGCCATCGTCCTTGATCCGGCGGACCACCTGCACCCAGGGGAACGGGTCGTTCAGGTCGAGCTTCAGGAAGGGGTAATGTTTATCGTCTTTGAGCAGGATGTTGTAGCGCGGTTTGTGACTCTTGATCAGGTTACTTTCGAGGATGAGGGCCTCGAGCTCGTTCGCCGTAATGATGAACTCCAGGTCGGCGATCTGCTCCACCATCGGCCGGATCAGGGGCCGGTCTGGTGTGTCCGCTGCCTCGGTGAAGTAGGAGCCGACCCGCTTCCGCAGCGACAGCGCCTTGCCGATATACAGCACATGACCTCGCGCGTCACGGAACAGATAGACGCCCGGCGCGTCCGGCAGATCCTTCACCTTTTCTTGAAGCCGATCAATCGCCTGCATCATAGTTAGTGTCCTGAGTCTGAAATCCGTGACATATGTC